>DAOVUO010000107.1 GCA_030632545.1 Bacteroidales bacterium | reverse complement strand
CCAATTAAATCAACAATATTATCTGTTATAAACTCAATAGGCCACTCTAATGTGTTTTTCCATGCAATAATAACTACGGGACCTTGCTTAAATAGTTGTTCTATATTAAAATCCATAATTTTTTTTGAAGAATATGTGTTTTTATACGGTATATAAATATAAATGTTTTGGTATGGATTAATATTTTTTAAACAAATTGCATATTGTCTTATTCTAAAGCGATTTGAATCGCATACTTTGAATGAATTTTAGTTGTATCGAATAGAATTAACTCAGAATTATCTTGTTTTATTAATAAAGGAATCTCTGTACACCCCAATATAACACCTTCGGCACCCCGATTGCCAAGTTCTTTTATTATGGATTTAAATTTTTCCTGCGACTCCATGTTTATAATTCCCATCACTAATTCCTTATAAATCACATCGTGAACAATATTTCTTGCTTTTTCATCTGGAATAATAAGGTCGATCCCAAATTTATTGGTAATACGTTGTTTATAAAAATCTTGTTCCATCGTAAATTTTGTGCCAAGTAATGCAACTTTACTTATTTTTTGTTCTTTAATAGCTCTGGCGGTTGCGTCTGCAATATGTAGTAATGGAATATTTATTGTGCGTTCGATATCGCCTGCCATTTTGTGCATTGTGTTTGTGGAAATAATAAGTAGCTCAGCACCTGCTTTTTCCAAACTTATTGCGGTGTTAATCATTATTTCTGTTAATCTATTCCATTCACCCTTATGTTGTAGACTCTCAATTTGGGCAAAATCAAGTGAATTTATTATGCATTTGCAGGAATGAAAACCACCTAATTCTTGCTTTGTAAATTCATTTAACAAACGATAATATTCCGCAGTAGACTGCCAACTCATTCCGCCAATGATTCCAATTGTTTTCATAAAATATAGTTTAAAAAATGTTGCTTAAAAGTACTAAAAGTATTTCTATTTTTAATTTATGGAATCACTTTTTTAATTCTACTTTCTAAAATCATAAGCTCGTGACAGTAAGTCTATTTATCTGTTTTGTGATAAGAGTAAAAGTCAAAAGGAGAAAACATTAAGAAGAAAGAGTTTTTGTTATACCATTTTAAAATCAAAACTACCAGTATTTCCGATTATAATACGGAAGTAAACAATCAATACCTGTAGATACTATTGGCATGTTTTTTTATTTTTTTATAACTTGTTAAATACTTTATAATCTATAAGTTTCAAATTTGACAGTGAGTTATTCTAATTGTATGAGTTTTCCCTATTAATCTTATTTATAAAATAATAGACTAAGAATAGTGATAAATTGGTATTTTTGTCGCTAATTTGTAGTTAATTCGGCAATTCGGTAATATGGCAGAAAAAGATACAAAAAAGAAACTTAAAATTGCAAAAATTAGAATAAAAAAGCGTCATCCATTAGTTCGCATGCTATTTATTGTTGGTTTTGTATTTATTGTTGCCGAAGTAATTTTACTTTTTTTTGCTACTCCAATTTTGCGCCAAAGTTTAGGTACTTTTATTGACACAAAATCTGAGGGTTTATATGAAATAGACTTCGATAGTTTAAGCGTAGATTTAGGAGGTAGAAGTTTTGTCTTTTTTGGATTAAGGCTTAAACCCGACACCGCAGTATATAATAAATTTAAGGATGAGCAAAAAGCCAAAAGGGCACTCTATGAACTTCATTTTAATACTTTTAAAATTAGTAATTTAAGGTTATTTAAATTATATAATAAAAAGCAACTAGATTTTAATCAGCTGATAATTGAATCGCCCGATATTAAACTTGTAGGTTTGCCTTTTAAAGCCAAAAAAGGTGATAAAAAATATCAGGCCGTACAAGAAGATTTATATCCTGCACTATTAGATATATTGGGGTATTTAAAGGTAAAGAAAATTAAGATTTTAAATGGAAATTTTAATTTTTGGATAAATGAAGGTCAGGAAGAAGAAACTTCTGTAGCTGAGAATATTAGTTTTGAACTACATGATTTTTATTTAGATGCAAAAACTTATTTGTCAAGTAAAAATTTACTTTATGCACAACGCACTCTTATTGAGATAAATAATTATAAATTAAAATTAAATGATAGTATTCATGTATTAAAGGCAAAGCAAATAAAAGTAGATACAAAGCAAAAAATAATGAGGGCTTTTGATATTCAGATATACCCAGGACAATTGTCGCCTCAGGACGTTATTAAGCAATCAAAATCATTTAGCGACATTGAGCTTCCAATGTTGCAAGTGTCTGGTTTAGATATCAATAAAGCACTTAAGAATAAGGAAATTGAACTTAGCGGATTGTATATTAAAGAGCCTTCAATATATTTATACAATGATAATAAGAGTAAAAAAAATAGAAAAATTGATTATAATCTTAATTTTTATCCTTTAATTGATGGAATTTTAAAAAGTATTAAAATAAATGAGTTTATTTTAGAGAAGGCACAGTTTTACGTTCATAATAAAGACGTTCCTAAGCCAGTTGTAAGTTTACCTGTGCTAAATGTACGATTTTATGATTTTTTATTAAGTAAAGATTCTTACAAAAAGCTAAATAGAATTTTTGGTGCTAAGGATATTGATATAGATGCCAGATCTTTAAAACTTTCTATTCCTAAGAGCAAATCGAGCTTTCAGCTTCAAAAATTAAATCTATCTACGGTTACTAATAAGTTAGTTATTCGAAATTTAAATATTTCTTCTCATCTTAAACAAGCAGGCAAAAAAAAAATGGATATAAAAATTCCATTGCTGAGCATGAGCAATCTAAATTTGCTTAAGCTAGTGCATAAAAAGTATTTGCCTATCGGTAAATTAAGTTTAAAAGGTGCTAAGTTTGATGTTTTTTTTGAAAAAGGAAATAAAAAATCAAATAAATTGAAAGGTCAAACTTGGAAAGAGATTGTATTATATTATTTCCAACAGTTACGAATTAGAGAGTTTGAAATTAGTAATTTAGGACTTGCATTTTCGCAAAAGATAGGAGAGGATACCAGTCATTTAGAATCAAATATTGATTTTAGAATCCATAATTTGCGTTTGACACCACAATTAATAAAGCAACCAGATAAATTTTTCTATTCGGACTCCCTCTCTTTGGTTTTGAGCAAGTTTAAAATGGGAAAGAAGAGTAAGATTGTTTTTGACAGCCTATTTGCCTCTTCATCTGACTCAATACTGTGGTTCTCAGGCTTAGAACTTTTGCCTGATAAGGAAAATGAAGAAATGCAATTGAATTTTAAGTTGCCTCGCTTGGCTATTCATAGAGCCGATTTTAATAAAACACTTTTTAATCGCCATTTGTTTCTTGATTCAATAGTAATTTTTAAGCCTGAGGTAAAATTGATTATATCCAAAAGCGATTCTTTGCCAGATGTATTGGTGGATACTTTGTCAGAAGTATTGGTAGATACTTTAAATATTAAGGAAACTTTTGATCAAAAGTTGAAAGCTATAAAAGAACTTGCTTTAACTGAAAATGGAGTTTTAATGCGTGATTTGCCTTTTTTTAAGGAGCTTAGCCACTGGATAGATACAGCTACAATTCGTTCAGTTAATTTATTGAGAGGGAATTTAAGTCTTGTTCAAAAAGGAACACAAAAAAAAGTAGGTGTATCTTTTCAAAATGATATTTCGGCGCAATTAAGTAATTTTTATTTTCACATGGATATGAATTTAGATTCTGCAATGAGAAGCAAAAAGCTTTTTTTCTCAGATTCTATGAGAGTTGACTTATATAATTACACTTTAAATTTACCCGATGATATTCATTATTTAAAAGTTGAGAAACTAAGTGTAAATTCAGTTACAAAATCAATAGCTTTAAATAATAT
Source organism: Bacteroidales bacterium (assembly GCA_030632545.1). GTDB lineage: Bacteria > Bacteroidota > Bacteroidia > Bacteroidales > DYOH01 > DYOH01. The sequence goes on along the minus strand of DAOVUO010000107.1, from coordinate 3,867 downwards.
TGTTATAAAGCCTGATAAGCAAAAGTTATTGGAAAAGGGCTCAGAAAAGTGGATGGATATAGAATTTCCTAAAATTGAAATTTCTGATATTAATTTCCATGATTTCTTTTTTCAGCGAAAAATAATAGCTGATACAATTTTTGTGAATTCTGGTAAAATAATCTCATATACAGGAAGAGACTCGCTTGATAGAACTAGACGTAAGCAATTTAATAGTTCAGCTATTAAATTACCTAAAAATTTTGATCTATTGTCTGTAGCTCATATTATTTTAGATACAACACAATTGTTTGTACGCTCTAATGATTCATTATACAATTTTGTTACAGTTAATTTAAACGCCGAACTACAAGATTTTAAACTTGATAGTGTGTATCAGCAAAGAAATGAGTATAATTTCCCTGCAAGAGATATTGCTATTCACGTAGATAATTTAAATATTGTTTTTCCTGATTCCATTCAGCGATTGAAAATAAAAGACTTACACTATTCTTCCGAAAGCCAAAGTTTATCTATAAATGACTTATTGGTTTATTATAAAATAGATACAAGCGAAGCTGTATATTTACGTCAGCATAATCGTCCATCTCTTGTACAGATTAGCATTCCGAGCTATTCAGCAGATGGAATTGATTTTAATCAATTGTTAAAGCGCAAGTTGATAATTGAGGCTTCTGAAGCAAATTTCCCTGTAATTAGGGCATATTCGCTTCAGGATAGTAGTTTAGCAGATATGTCAAAGAGTAATTGGTTTCTTAAAATCTATCCATATTTTGACCGTTTGAATTTGGAAGAAATTGATTTTTATGGTGCTGAAATAAATACCAATCAAATTCTTTATAATGATAGTGTCAAGAATTTGCAGCTTTTTATGTCGGGAACTGCTTATGATTTTAATATTGATACAGTAGATCAAATTAAAATTCCAAAATATTTTTATAGAGAAAAGGCAAATGTTACTTTGCACGATTTTAAACTTTATACTCAAGCTAAATCATATTTGCTTAATATTCCTGCAATAAATGCAGATACACGTGATTCTACTGTTACTATACGTAATTTGAGCTATAAACCTACTGCTATTCCACAGGATTTTATTCATAGAGATAGTACTTCCTATATTGCAATTGATTCTGTATTTTTTAAGGCAAAAGGTGTTGATTTTAATAAGTTTTTTGAGCGAAAATATATTTCTATGAGTAGTGCAGTATTAGTGAATTTAAATTTAAATATAATTTCAGATGACAATTATTTGCCTGAAGAATCGTCCGATGGTCAAATGCTTATGGGTTTGCTAGAGGCTTTTCCTTATAAATTGGCTATAAAAAATTTAGCAATCGAAGATGGGAATGTGTATTATGCTTTAACCGCTGAAAATGCAACAATTCCTGGTATTATTGAGTTTAGTCGATTAAATGGTAAAATAGACAGACTAACAAATTATTCAAGAATGTATCCGTTTTGGAATACAATGTTAGCCGACATTAATTTGTATATGTATGATAAGTCGCATATTAATTTGAAATTATCAACCGAGCTAACAAAAAAAGACGATGAATTTAAGTTGTATATAGGTGTTAATGATTTTGAGTTTAGTGATTTGAACCGTTTTTTAGTGGAAACTTATTATTTTAGTATAAAGTCTGGTTTTTCAGATAATACTCGATTATTTATTGAAGGAAATAATAAAGAGATAAAAGGTAGTATTCGAATGCGTTATAAGAATCTAAAAATAAGTATACTGAAGTCAAAAAATGAGAATTTAAAAAAGCGTGGACTTACCTCTTATTTGGCTAATACAGTTATTCGTAAAAATAATCCTCGACGAGGTAGTTTTATTCTAAAAGAGGGAACAGTATTTTTAATAAGAGATTCAAGTTCTATGTTCATAACATATTGGATCGATGGCTTATTGGAAGGCGTTAAGTCTACACTAGGATTTCGTTCTAAAGATGTTAAAAAATATGATAAATTAAAGAGAGTACTTAAAAAAGCCAAAGAGAAAGCACTGAAATTAGAGCAGAAGTCAAAAACTAGTTCTATGGATTTACCTAAATCAGAAATACCAGAGAAAAACAGTGGTTATATCAAATCTATGTTTATTTTGGATTATCGAGAGCGTCAGTTTTCAACGCTGTTAAATGTTTAATAACAATGAAACTTCAAACGGAAATTGAACTATTTAAATCACTATTTCAGATAAATCCTCAATCTGCAATATTTTTATGTGGTTCTTGTTTTACTGATAATATTGGAGAACAGTTCAAAAAAAATGGGTTCAATACAAGTATAAATCCTTACGGTGTCCTTTTTAATCCAGTTTCGATAGAAAAATGCCTCGATAATATTGTTAATGAAAGGGTGTTTACTGCCTCTGATTTCTTTATTAGTAATGAGTTATGGAACTCTTATGATTTACATAGCCAATTTTCAAGCATTAATTTAGATGTGAGTCTTAAAAATATAAATGATACAGTTATTCAGCAAAATGTTTTTTTGAAGCAAGCAAACTTTGCATTTCTCACTTTTGGGACTTCTTTTGTATTTGAGCTTGTAGAGGGAAAAAGATTAGTCGCTAATTGCCATAAACAAGCGAGTAAATTGTTTAGTAGAAACTTATTAAGTGTGGAGCAGATTAAGGAATCAATTGAGAAAAGTATTAGACATTTAAAAACTATAAATCCAACTATTAAAATTATTTTAACCATAAGTCCTGTAAGACATTGGCGAGATGGTGCATTTCAAAATCAAGTTAGTAAATCACACCTTTTTACTGCCCTTTATCAAATAGTATCAACAAACAAGGCTATCTATTTTCCTTCTTATGAGTTAGTAATGGATGAAATGCGTGATTATAGGTTTTATGCCGACGATATGTTGCATATTAATAAGCTTGCAATTGAATATATTTGGGAAAAATTAGTATATGTGTTTTTTTCAAAATCTTCGTTGGAGTTTACAAAGGAAGTACAAAAAATAGAAAAGACCTTAAATCACAAACCATTTAATAAACAAAATTCAAACTATAAAGATTTGCTTTTTAAAAATATTGAAAAACTAATTTCCCTTGAGAAAAAATATCGAGTAAATCTTATAACTCATAGAACCCAAATTCAACAGAAAATAGATTTACTTGACCAATAGTTTCTTTATTATTGTTTTATCTGTAATAAACGCAATTTTTACTAAATATAAACCTTGTTCACAAGTTCCTAGCTCAATCATAACTTCTTGTTCATTATAAGCATTAAACTCTTTCTTTATAATTCGCTGTCCAATTACGTTTAAAACCTCTACACTAGTAATACCATATAATGAGCTAACGAAAAATTTGCCATTAATCACAGGGTTTGGATAAACTACTGCATCAATAACTTGATCGTAAACTATGTTCTCGACTGAAAATAAGCTACTTCGAGTTTCGTATGCATCTTGTGCTGCTACAACACAATTTATACTTACGATTAGCGTTAATAATAAAATACGTTTCATTTCAGAGTGGATTATAGGGTTTCATTTCTATATAGATAAATTTATACACAAATTTCATACAAAAATACATTTTTTTTTGTTTCCATTAAATTAAATTATTGCAAAAAGTTATTTAATTGTAATTTCCCCTGTATTAATTAGTTTTTCAATATATTTTAAATCGTCAGGGGTATCCACTGATGGGCTTTCATATTTTGTTAGTGCGACTTTTATTACTAAATCATTTGCCAACCATCTATTTTGTTCCAAAGATTCAAATATTTCAAGTGGATGTTTCTTTAATAGAGGTAGTTTAGGAAGTATATCTGAACGATAAGCATAAATACCAATATGTTTATAAAAATCTGTTTGTTCAAACCATTCATTTGTTTTTTT
>DAOVUO010000043.1 GCA_030632545.1 Bacteroidales bacterium | reverse complement strand
TTTTTCGGCAGAACCACTTCAAACAAACGACATAATTTCTTTTCATTCAACAAATAGTTTTACTTGGCTGGGTAGAGCCGACAATGTGATAAATAGTGGCGGATTAAAACTTTTTCCTGAACAAATTGAAAAAACAATTTCAGAATTTATTCGCTATCCATTTTTTGTTTATGGTATTGATGATAAAAAATTAGGTCAAAAATTAGTTCTATTTATTGAAATGACTATAAATAAAAATTTCATCCCCGAAATTAAGCCTTTATTAAAAAAAGCATTATCAAAAAACCAATTACCTAAGCAAATAGCAATTTTAGAACAATTTGAATATACTGAAAATCAAAAAATAATGCGTAAGAAAACAGCTAACAATGTTAAAAAACAAACAGTTATGATTTTTTAACGTATATACATATTCAGCATCTCAATTAATGCCCGTTGACAAACGGGGCAAAACTCATCTGTTGAATTTGAGCGCATTTTACAATCATGCACCGGACGATAAACTTTATGCAACACGTAACCAGCTCCTTCAAATGCTCCAATTGATTTTTTATATTTTGCCTCATCTGGTGTTGGAATTGGCACATTATTAACCATATCTTTCCACTTTTCAGCAAAATTAGCTAAAGTTGTAATATTTCGCTGCCACGGTTCAACAGATAAATTATACAAAGTTTCTGCTGGCACATCATCATAAGCATACTCATCGGCTAAAGCACCAAATCCATGTCCAAACTCATGCGTAAAAACCTGCTTTGAATTAGCATGGTCGCTACTACATAAATTATAATAATTATAAATTCCACCACCGCCATATTTTGATGTATTTACAAGAATATAAATTTGATCGTAAGGCGCACAAGCCGCAACATCTCTTACACTCTTAATATCTAAAGTAGTCAAATAACGCTCTGAGTAGAAAGTGTAAAAACTAGAATTTAGCACTGTGTTTTTCCAAATTCCATCCCCAGGGATATCAGTTCCACTCTCTTGAGAAATTGATTTAATTATATGAAAATTTATATCATTTTTAAACTCTAAAAACGGACTTACTTCAAAAAAGAAACCCATAAAACGTTCACAGTCTTTCTCAAACTTGCCCATTTCCTCTGCTGTATACCCTTCAGCTAAAATTGTTATATCAAGTTTGTTCTCCGAAACTCCATTGTTTAATATAGTTTTCACCTCAAAATTAGGTGCTTTTTCATTTTTGATATAATAATCCTTTGAATTTATATAATGTTCAAAAACTTCATTAAATTCATTATTTCTATTTCTAGTGAGTAAAATTAATTTAACAGTTTGTTTGGGAAATGGCATTACTATTGATTCATAGAATCCACGTTTCAGCTTTTTAGCCTCATCAGTATCGAGCCATTCGCGGAACAAAGATGAATATCCCCTTGAAAAAATTAACTGAGAACTTGCCGAATCATAAAGTTCAAAATAATAATCCCCAAGATTTAAACTATCTATTAGTTCAGTTTTTGAGCCAGCCCAAAAAACTTCTTTTTTTAATTGTTCAAGAATTATCCAGCTTGAATCTTTGTCGCCAACCCTTGAATAATCAACTCTAAGCGTTTTAGTTTCGAAAAAATCATTGAATTGTTGCTGCGAAAAAACAGAAAATGGAACAGCTAAAAACAGAACAAGTACGATTAAATTAAGATTTTTTATACCTTTAGCATTCATAATCAATAGATATTAATTTAAAATTTTATGCAAATCACTCTATAAATCAAAAAAATAAGTTACAATATATAAATCCAAAAGGACTATACATTATAAAAAACAGAATTTCAACAGACTCTAAATAAACAAAATTTCAGCCAATTGCTAAAAATTTTTATGGCAAAAACTAGAATAAATAGATTCCTATTCATACTGCAAATACTATTTGTAAATAGTATTATTACCATTTTTATTCTCAATTTTCACAAACTTCCTCAAATTTATTCTGCTGCAATATTCTTATTTTTATTACCAGCTGCAATTTTAGGTATATTTATGGCCGTTATAAAAAAATATATAAAAGCCTATAGAACCTATCGAGATTTAATATTAATGACACTGGGAATATCTGCCCTATCTCTTTGGCTTCCAATGCTAATTGCAATTTTTACTGGTCCTCAAGAATACGGTAAGGTTCTACGGAGTAAAATTGCTCACGATATTGAGATAAGAGATATTCCGCAAAATGCCGATGCTTTATGGATAACATTTAATGAAGGAATATTGCTCTATGATTTAAAAGGTGAATATCACGAAACTGAAAAATCAAGAATAAAAGACAGTTCTGGAGGCTTGGTCAATACTTTCTATATCTACCCATTAGTATCCAGACAATGGACATTTGATGAGCCCATACAGGCATTTATTTGTGAAAAAGCTACAAATAAGCAGGAAGATCTTGAAAATTGGAATCTTCCCTATCTACTCAAAAATAGGTCTCATTTATCAAAAAATGGCGGATTAATGATAAACAATCCAAGCAAATTAAAAGTATATTCTAGGGCTCTCCTTAAATTAGCAAAAACAAAAGATATTAAAATATCACCAAATGTAATATTTATTGAGCCAATAGAAGATTTTCAGACACATTATAAACAAAGTAGGATAAGCTTTTATTTGTTCTATATTCTTGTAAATCTTTTTTGGGTAGGAACAACAGGTTTGGGACTTTGGATTAATAGAAGAAAAACAATCCAGTATGTAAATTTTGATATAATGCAATAAGCGCTAGATATCAGTTTTTACGACAAAGCAAATTATTTTTTTATGGCTACAACAAAAAAACAACTATCACATCAACAACAATTAGTTGATTCACAAGAATTTCACTTCAACGAAACATCGTTCAAATATTTAATGCAACGCCGTATCTATAAAGTATTGATAATTTGTAGTAATTACGATTATTTTATGCTTGAGGAAGATGGAAGAATTGATGAAATGATATTTCGAGAATATGTTTCGCTTAACTTACGATATCCTCCTGTATTTTTACATGCCAGCAAAACAGCAAAAGCTCTTCGTATTTTAAAAAATGAAAAAATAGATTTAGTCATTACAATGCTCAGTGCTGGTCATGCAGATGTATTTGAGCTTTCTAAAACAATAAAAAATGAATTTCCGCATATTCCTATTGTTGCATTAACACATTTCTCAAGGGAAATAAACATAAAGCTTGAAAAAGACGACTTAGGACCAATAGATTACATTTTTTCTTGGCTTGGACACACCGATTTACTTCTGGCCATAATTAAATTAATAGAAGACCAAATGAATGTGGCACACGATGTTCAGGAAGTGGGCGTTCAAACTATTCTACTAGTTGAAGATAGCATCAGGTATTACTCAAGTTATCTACCAATTATATATAAAATTATTCTTAAACAATCTCGTAAATTTCAAAAAGAAGGATTAAACGAATACCGTGAGATGCTTCGTATGCGAGGAAGACCCAAATTGCTATTTTGCACTACTTATGAAGATGCAGTAGAATTGTTTGAACGCTACAAAGAAAATTGTTTAGGTGTTATTTCAGATATTGCTTATGCAAGAAAAGGGAAAAAAGACAAACAAGCTGGTATTAAATTAGCTCAACATATAAAAACAATAGACCCACATATACCTATTTTACTGCAATCGTCGGATTACAAAAATAAATTTTTAGCAGATGATTTAGATGTTGCTTTTTTATATAAATATTCAAAAAGTTTAACTATAGAATTACGAAATTATGTTTTCACTAATCTTGCATTTGGCGATTTTTTGTTTAAATCAGAAAAGCGAAAAGTAATTGATAAAGCATCAGATTTAAATACACTTCAAGAAAAAATACATAAAATTCCTGCTGAAACTCTCAAATACCATTTTAAACGTAACGATTTCTCCAGATGGCTAAATGCTCGGGCACTATTCCCTATAGCCAAGCAACTTAAATATTTAACCTTAGATGATTTTAAAAGTGTAGAAGACGCAAGTAATTACATTTACAGAACTATATCAAGCTATAGATTAAATATGGGGCGTGGTGTAATTGCTAAATTTGACAGAAAAACCTACAGCCCTTATATTGCTTTTGCTCGAATTGGTGAAGGACAAATTGGCGGAAAAGCTAGAGGCCTTGCTTTTATAGATTCCTTTATTAAACGCAATAAAATTTGTTGCAAATTTGAGAATACTGTCATTAGTATTCCTAGAACTGTAGTACTAAGTACTGATGTTTTTGACGAATTTATGGAAACAAATCATCTATACGAAATTGCATTAGATGATAGACCAGATGAAGAAATTCTACGATATTTTGTTGAAAGTCCCCTACCTCATTATATTTACGATGATTTATGGAAAGTACTTGACATAATGGTTAATCCGATAGCAGTACGCTCTTCTAGTGTACTAGAAGACAGCTACTACCAACCATTTGCAGGAATTTACTCAACCTATATGGTACCCAATGTACAAGGAAATAAATCAAAAGCAATTGATTTTCTGGCTAAAGCTATAAAAAGTGTCTACGCATCTGTTTTTTTCAAATCGAGTAAAGCATATATGGCAGTTACAGCAAATGTTATAGACGAAGAAAAAATGGCCATTATTTTACAAGAAGTGACAGGAAAACAATATTCAAATGTATTTTACCCAACTTTTTCAGGTGTTGCTCGCTCTATTAATTTTTATCCAATAGAACCTGAAAAGCCTGCCGATGGAATTGCAAATATTGGATTAGGTTTAGGAAAAATAATTGTTGACGGAGGTGTTTCCTTAAGGTTTTCGCCAAAATACCCAAAAAAGGTTCTGCAACTAAGCTCAACCGACATGACCTTACGCGATACTCAAAAATATTTTTATGTATTAAATCTTGATACGGACAACTTTATTCCTTCACCCGATGATTCGGCAAACCTATTAAAATTAAAAATAAAAGAAGCCGAAACACATAATTCTATACGCTATGTGGCTTCCACCTACGATTATCATCACCACATGATTAGACCTGGAACGAATTATAAAGGAAAAAAAATAGTAACATTTGCAAACATACTAAAATACAACACCTTCCCAATTGCCGAAATACTTCAAGAATTACTTAGAATAGGCCAAAAAGAAATGAACAATCCAATAGAGATTGAGTTTGCAGTAGATTTAGATACACCAAAAGATTCACCTAAAATATTTAGTTTTTTGCAAATCCGTCCTATAGTCGAAAGCCAAGAAGGACAAACTATTGATTTAGCTGAAGACAATGAAGAAAACTGCATAATAATGTCAAAATCTGCTTTAGGAAATGGCCTAATTGATGATATTTTTGATATTGTTTATGTAAAACCTGAAAGTTTTAATGCTTCTAATAGCAGAGAAATAGCACTAGAAGTTAACGAGATAAATGAAAAAATATTGGCCGAAGGAAAAAATTACATTCTAATTGGCCCTGGTAGATGGGGCTCTTCTGACCCATGGTTAGGGATTCCTGTAAAATGGTCACAAATTTCGGGCGCAAGATTAATAGTTGAAGCAGGTTTAGATAACTACAGAATTGACCCAAGTCAAGGCACACACTTTTTCCAAAATTTGACCTCATTTAATGTTGGATATTTTACTATTAACCCGTATATTAACGATGGATATTATGACATTGATTTTTTGAATAAACAAAAGTCCTTTTTTGAAAATAACTATCTAAAACATATTAGATTCGAAAGCTCTATGCTAGTTAAAATAGACGGTAAAACTAATAAAGGAAATGTTCGTAAACCAATATAAAACTTTTTTAATGCGATTTCGTATATAATTAAAAAAAAACAAATGTTCAAGAAAAATTTAATTCTATTCTTTTTTTTATTCTCAGTAGCATACCTTAATGCACAGCAATTGAGTAGTTCATCTCAACAAAAAGTTGATGCAAAAATTGAAGCACTAAGTACTGCAAGCACCAATACTGATTGGTCAGAAGAGATTAGACTCAATAAAGAAATTGCTGATATTTATCAAAAAAACAGATTATATTCACAGGCAATTCCATACTTTAAAAAAGCCCACCAAATATCTAAAACCAACAAGCAGAGTGTTTTACAAAGAAGAATGGCCATTTCCTTATCTATGATTGGCATTCAGCTTGGAAATTTTAGCGAGGCACTAAATTACACTATTGAAGTAAACGAAATATCAAAAAATATAGGTCTGAGTAAAAAAAATATCTATGATGAAATAATTACTATTGGATATCTTTACAGAAAAACTAATAATTACCAAAAATCTTATGAAACTCTCAAAGAAATTGAAAGCAAAGTACTTTTTGAAGCTTATGACGAAAAGCTTGTAGATAGATTTTACAGGGAAATTGCGGCAGTATGTAAAGCAAATGGTGATACAAAAAATTACCTTAAGTACACTAATATTTTAGAAAAAAGACACATAAATAAAACAGAAGCCGAATTTAATCAGAAAACAGCAGGCTTTGTAGAAACTGTTCATGAGCAGAATAAGAAAATTGAAAATATTGAGCAAGTTGTTCTAAAACAAGGGCAAACCTTACAGTCGTACCAAGATTCGTTAATAAAAGCAGCTACTGCAAAACGCGAAAGTGATTATAAATTACAAATTCAAAATAAAAACTTAATAATAAAGCAAAATGAATTAGAACAGGAAAAACTATTTAGTAGAACTTTAACTTTTGGTCTTATTTTCTTACTAGTTATTATTGGAGTAGTTTCATATTTAACAATTTTGATTAAAAAAAGTAATACTCAAATAAAAAAGAGCAAACAAGAAATTGAAACTCAAAATACTGAATTAGAGCAAAAAAATGAACAAATTAGTAAAAAAAACGAACAAATTAGTTCAGGAATTCGTTATGCTAAAAATATTCAAATAGCAACATTACTGCCAATTGAATACTTGAAAAAAGCCTTCCCAACATTTATTCTCTATAAAGCTAAAGACATAGTTTCTGGCGATTTTTATTGGCATGCAATTAAAAATGATAAAACTACTGGTGCAAAATTATATTTTTCGGCAGTTGTTGATTGTACAGGGCATGGTGTTCCAGGTGCCTTTATGAGTCTGATAGGAGTTAGATTGCTAAACGAAATTCTATTTGAAAAAGGAATTGAAGACCCTGCAAAAATATTAGAACGATTAAATTCGGAATTACAAATTGCTCTTAGACAAAGTGAAACAGAAAATGATGACGGAATGGATATTTCGTTAGCAAGAATTGAAAAGAAAAATGGTGAATTTGAAATAAACTATTGTGGTGCTAATCGCCCAATAATATACTTTGAAAATGAAAAAAGTAAATTAAATTATGTACGTGGTAATTTAGCAACTATTGGAGGTGTTGAAGGACAAAGATTTAACGAAGAATTTACAAACACTAAATTAGTTCTTCAAAAAAACGATATGATATACCTGACTTCGGATGGATATGTGGATCAAAATAATCCTCAAAGGAAAAAATTTGGGTCGAATCGTTTGCTTAAACTACTTGAAAATATTGCACAAAAAGATATAGAGGAGCAGGAATCAGCACTTAAAGATGAATTGTCAAAACATCGTTCAGACTCAAGCCAAAGAGATGATATTACTATTATGGGAATTCGTTTACAATAAAAATGGGAACAAAAACTACAAAGGCTCTCAATTTACTTAGTTCTATCGGAATTAAATATCGCTTACATGAACACGAGGCATTGGCAACTGTTGAAACGGCTCTTAAATATTGGATTAATTGGGATGGAATAGCTTGCAAAAATCTTTTTTTGCGTAATAAAAAAGGAAATAGACATTTTTTAGTCGTACTCGAACATGATACAGATTTCTCATTAAAATTATTAAAAAAAAGAATAGAAAATCAACATTTTAGTTTTGCCTCCGAACAACGTTTAGAAAAACACTTGGGATTATCGCCTGGTTCTGTTTCACCAATTGGCTTACTTAACGATAAGGAAAATAATGTTGAACTTATTATGGATATTAATCTTGAAAAAGCTAAAAAGCTACTCTTTCATCCAAATGAAAATACCGCAACCATAGAAATTTCGTTTGAAGACCTAATTAAACTATTAGCTTATACAAACCATACTATTAGATGGGTAAATTTTGCCGAACTGGAAGATTTTAAAGATTAAAGCCTAATTCCCATTACTATTACATCATCAGTTTGACTGGAATCACCTTTCCAAGCATTAAAATTATGCTCTAAACTATCAGCAACAGAGTTCATTTTTAATTTTTGCTGAGATATATTAAGCAAGAAATTTTTAAAATTTACTCGTTTGTATTTTGTGTCTTTCTCTCCCCCAAATTGATCGGCATAACCATCAGAAAACAAATAAATAATGTCATCCTCTCTGTAATTAATCAATTCCTGAGCAAAGTTTTTTTCCTTTCTAAAAATCCCTACAGGATTTTTAACTGCACTAAAATCAATAATTTCATTATCTCTGAACATCCACATTGGATTATTAGCTCCAGCAAATTTAATTGTTTTTGTATCTTTATTTATCAATATACACGCCATATCCATACCATCTTTATTGGTATACATATTATCGTTTTGCTTTAAAGAATATTTTACTTTTACACGTAATTGCTCTAATATTTCTACTGGCTCAATTGTCAAATTATGTGCAGTAATTTCGTTTAAAAAAGAGATGCCTAATAAGCTCATAAATGCGCCAGGCACACCATGTCCGGTACAATCAGAAACAACTACTAGCAATCCTGTATCAATTTGCTTTGCCCAATAAAAATCACCGCTAACAACATTTCTTGGCTTCCAAAAAACACAATAATCATCAAGATATTCATCAATATACTCTTTAGTTGTTACTAAAGCTGTTTGAATTCTTTTAGCATAATTTATACTATCAACAATTTCGTTATGCTTAGTTTCAATATTTTTTCTAAGTATATCAATTCTATCCTTTTCCTTGTGTATTGCAATACTTTGATCCCAAAGCTTTTTATTTTTCTCTTGAAACAGTACTTTTTCCTGCTCAATAATCTGCTTTTGTCTGGCAAGATCAATCATTTCAGCACTTGTATTCTGTTGTTTAGATACTATTTTGTGATTTTTTCTCTCTTCTTCTGCCCTTCTTTTTAACTCATCAATTATAAGTTTTTGTCGCTTGATTTCCTTTTTAAATTTTGCCTGCTCTTCTTCAGAATAATTACTTTCTGAAACCCCATTATTACCATTATTATTAGAAATATACAATTGTCCTGCCTGTCGAAAATCGCCTAAAAAAACAATTATCAACACTGCTACGACTAGTAAAAAACCTAATATTCCTACAGTAATTTCCATAAAAAACTATTGCAATTTTAACTTATCATTTAATTTATACAACCACATATAATCTTCCTCTATTTGCCCATCAACAAACGACATATAATTTAACAGGGCATAGCCATAATCTGTTTTTTTAATCCCCACACCAACCGAAGCACCATAATTAGAAGTATTTGCAAACGATAAAGAATCTGCTGTGGACGACACAAAACCAACAAAAAACGCTGAACTTGTTTTATCCCTAATATCTGCCCAATTAGGATAGTCTTGATTTAAAGAAAACAAACCACAAGCAATAAATCCATTTTCTGCTTCAATAATATCATAATAGAACAAATAATCATCAGAAAAACTATTTTTATGCCATACAATTATTCCATTGGGAGCAATTTCAGCTAAAAAATTATTTTGTAAATCCGTCTCACTAGATATCATTTCAAGTCCAGCAATCAGGTAATTCCCATTAGTAAGAATTTTAGAATAATAAATTTGTGTTGCTGGAATTGCAACTCTAAAACTATCTACTAAGTCAAAATTTTCAGTAAAGCTCTTTATCTGAATTGTCATAGCTTGCGGACTAAAATCCTGCATAAAAACATTAATTCTATTATTCGATTGAATTACACATAAAGGTGGAATTCGACTGCTAATATTAAAAAATGTATCAATCTCTAAACTATCAGCATAAGAATATTTAATGAACTCTAGTACATTTCTGCTTTGTGGACCTTGTTTCGACAAATAAAATGCAAACCAAACTGAAGTATTAATAGTATTCAAATCTACAAATTCTCTTGTATATAAAGAATCCTCGCCAATTATTGAATCAACAGATTGTATTTCGATGTTTAAATCTGCAAGAACATTTCCAGACTCATCCGTTTTTAAAAAAACCAAATTTGTATAATCATCAATCACAGGATTTTCAATTACACTATACACTAAAATTTCGTTCAGCCTATTTCCTTTTTTTAAATGAAAATAATCATAAACATCAAACTCGTCACTTAAAACAGGAAAATAACCTGCTAAATTAGTAAGAACAATATCCTCGCCCTGATCTGTAATATTCACAAGACTAAAATCTTCACGAATAAACAAAAAACCATTATCAAGTTTCACGGGAACATCCTCTGCCATATAAGGATAAGCAATTATTTGACGTTCGGTTTTAGCTAATGGGCCATTTATGACCTCAGGCCTACAACTAGCGAAAAGAATAATAATCGAAATTATATATAAAAAATGCAGTTTATTCATAGCGATTAATTACTTTATAATTCAATCTAATACTAAATCCAATTGAAAGTTGATTATTTCCTAAATAGAACTCATCATCAACATATAACATAGGATAATACAGTTCTGTCATGTACTCTGAATTCACCGCAGGAAGTAAATCAGCTTTATGCTCAAAATCAACAAAATATTCAATATTACCTACAATATATCCAATACGTCCGATTAGATAATAACGTGCATTATACTCAAAACGATTGTTGCTAAGAAATACTTTTTCCTGATTCCTATCTGCATCTAATCCAAAATATCGAGCAGTAAGTACCGAGCGGTTATACAATAAGCTTCCAGCTCCACCTGCCATTACTGAAAATTTCCTAAAATTAGTTTTATAAGATAATCCAATTGGCAGCCCAACTCTAATCATTTGATCCTGCAATTCAAAAATTACTGTTGATGGTCTATTTTCATAGTCCAGAACTCTCTTATAGCCCATGCTCTGAACATCAATGCCAAGATTGAAATAAAAATTGTAAAATAACAATCTTTCTATACCAAAATACATGTTAAAACCAAGTTTGCCTTCGTAAGGATTACTATAGTTGACATTTTCTGATATAATATTTTGTTGATAAACCAATGCGTTAGT
>DAOVUO010000470.1 GCA_030632545.1 Bacteroidales bacterium | reverse complement strand
CCAAGAATTAATGCAGCTGGAAGAATTGACACTGCCGATGCTTCTGTTCGCTTGTTGATTGCAAATGATAATGAAAAAGCGCAAGAAATTGCTCAAAAAATTAATCACTATAATACATCTCGTCAGAACTTAGATCATAGTATTACTGCACAGGCTCTCGAAAAGATAGAATCGGACGAGAATGCTAAAAATAAAAAATCTACTGTTGTTTATTCTGCCGATTGGCACAAAGGCGTTATTGGTATTGTGGCTTCTCGTTTGATTGAAAATTATTATCGACCAACCATTGTTTTAACAGAGTCGCACGGAAAAGTCTCTGGTTCTGCACGTTCTGTTGATGGTTTTAATCTGTATGAAGCTATAGATGCTTGTTCGTACTTGCTTAATAGTTTTGGTGGACATAAATTTGCTGCAGGTTTAACACTTGAGCTCGACAAACTAGATGAGTTTATTGATTGTTTTGAGAAAAATGTGAAGAAAACAATCAAAGCAGAACAATGCGTGCCAAGTATTGAAGTAGATATGGAGATTTCGTTTGATGAGATTACATCAAAATTTTTCCGTATAATGAGTCAAATGGAGCCGTTTGGTCCAGAGAGTTTAGCACCCGTTTTTGTAACCAGAAATGTTGTATCTACCGAAAGAACAAAAATTGTAGGAAAAACTGCCGAGCATTTGAGAATTGAGGGTGATGATGGAACTTCTGTATTTCAGGGAATAGCGTTTGGAATGGCTGACATTTATGATAAAATTAAGGACGGACAAGCTTTTGATATTTGTTATCATGTAGTTTCAAATACTTTTAATAATCGAACTTCGCTTCAATTATTTGTAAAAGATATTAAATTAGTAGAGAATAATTAAGGGATTGTTCCGAAATAATTTGGTTTAAAACTGTCAATTTATTCCATCACAATCCCTAAGTATTTAGTTAATAACAGAATAGATGTGCATACTGAAAACCATTTTAGAATAAAACCTGAAATTTTATTTAGTTTTATATGTGCAAATTTAAAAACAATCAGAGCTAAAATAAACCAATATATTGTACTGCTAACTGCATATAATATAATAGTACTGTTTAATGATTTAAGCCAAAAACCACCTATTAACAGGCTAACTAGTCTAATAAAAAATAAGATTGTATTTAGTTTCAGACTAAGCTTTAGTTTTTCAAAAACGGTGAAAATGATACTTAATGGCGATATTATGAAAACTAAGAATAGCCATGGACTGATATAAGAGGCAAATTGTCCTGCTTGTATCCAGGCACTACCAAACATGAATTCAAAAATTTCGCTACCAAAAAAAAATAAAATCCCAAAAGGAAGTAAGCCTAACAGGAACAGTTGTTTAAATAATTGTTCCGATAGTTGGCTGATTTTCTCTTTTGATTCTTTAATTAGCGAGGAGTCTTTAAAATAAATTTGTGAAACAGCATTTCCTAATGCATTTAGTGGTGCTGAGAGCAATTTGTGAGGTAAGAAATATAAGCCTGCTGCGGTTTCACCAAAAAAGTATATTAATAGTAAAACAGGGAGTTGTATTGATAAATGGTTTAACAATTCGGAAGGCATAGCAAACTTAGGAAAATTTTTGTAGACTTTATAGGTAGCCCAAAGTTCTTTCCTGTTAATAATAAGCGATTTCCTATCTAGCTTACTTTTTTTTATTAAAACAAATAGTTTAGCAATTTGACCCAAAAAATCGCCAATAATTAGTCCCGATATGTTTTTCCAAAGGCTTGAAAAAACTATTTGTGCTGGACTTGTAACAACTGAGCGTGTTGCACTTGCGATTGCCATTGCTTTGTATTGCTCATTTCGGTTCAGCCAGTAGTTAAATAATCGTTGTAAAGCTAAATTTAATATGTAAAATGGGAGTAAAAAGTATAACAAATTGAAATTTATCGAGAACTTACTAATAATAAAAAGTCCAATTATACTAAAAAGTGTAATAAGTAAACTTGAGCTTAAGCCAAGTATCATAAGGTTTGATGCTGTTTTTTTATTTTTAGGAAGGATGATACTGTACTCAAAACCCCCACTTGCACTAATTGATAAAATTGATGCCCAAGCAATGAATTGTCCGAATTCGCCAAAAGCGGCGGCAGAATATAGTCGAGTTAGTATTGGTGATGCTATATAAGGAATAAGTAAGGCTAGTATATTGCCAGAAAATAAGTACGAAATATTTTTAAAACTATTTTGCACAAATTAGTTTTTGATTACACATTTTAATCGAAGTTCAACTGGGGAGTTTTCGGCATTTGAGAATATTAAAATACGCTGATTTTGTCGCCCTTTTTTACCGTTAGTAATCATTTTAGTGTATATGGCAGCGGTATCACTTGGCATAATTGGGCGAATTGGATAATTGGTTGCAACACAACCACAGCCTTGTTGTATTTCATTTATTATTATTGGTTTATCGCCAGTATTAACAAAAGAGAATTTGTAATTAAGTATTCGTCCTTCTTTGATTGCACCAAAATCAACCTTTCTTTCGATAAAATGCATTTTAGCTTGTGCTTGAACATTTTTTGAGTATCCAAAAACTAAAATTAATACTATTAAACGAATTATTTTTATCATTTTATAACTGGTTTTATATCACAATGGTTCGGTAAATTTTTATAAACTACTGAAATACATAGATTTACTAAATTCCGTTTTGTTCACTATGTTGCTCATAACTAGTGGCATACAGTTTTGAAACAGTAAATTTAGTAAATCTTAACGAAGTATTAATATCACAAAAATTAAACAAAAAATCCGCCAATTTATAGATTAAGCGGATTTGAATAAATTATTTTTTTATATGCCTAAATTTTCTTGGATTTTTCACCTTCTGTTTT
>DAOVUO010000431.1 GCA_030632545.1 Bacteroidales bacterium | reverse complement strand
GTCTAAATTCCAGTGTAATTAAATGGTGTAATGGCTTTTAACTCTTCTTTTATTTCATTGGAAATATCTAAATTTTCAATAAATTGATGAATGGAATGTTGAGTTATTTCTTCGTTTGTACGAGTTAGATTTTTTAAAGCCTCATAAGGTTCGGGATAAGCTTCTCTACGTAATATAGTTTGAATTGCTTCTGCAACAACCGCCCAGTTTTCATTTAAATCAGCTTTTATTTTAGTTTTATTTACAATAAGTTTTCCTAGTCCTTTTTGTAAAGATTTAAATGCTATAAGCGAGTGAGCTAGTGGTACACCAATATTTCTAAGAACAGTTGAGTCCGTTAAATCTCTTTGCAAACGAGAAATAGGCAGTTTTGCTGATAAATGTTCATAAATTGCATTTGCAATTCCTAAATTACCTTCTGCATTTTCAAAATCAATAGGATTTACTTTATGTGGCATAGCAGATGAGCCAATTTCCCCATCTTTTATTTTTTGTTTAAAGTAATTGATGGAAATATAGTGCCAAATATCTTTACTAAAATCAAGTAAAATTGTATTAATTCGTTTAAGGCTATCAAATAAGGCTGCTAAATTATCGTAATGCTCTATTTGAGTGGTAGTTTGAGACCGATCCAATCCCAAAACGTGATTAACAAACGAATTAGCAAATTCAGTCCAATCAACCTCTGGATATGCAACTTTATGCGCATTAAAGTTTCCAGTAGCTCCACCAAATTTTGCTGAAATTGGAATTAAATTTAATAAGCTAATTTGCTTTTGTAAGCGCTCAATAAAAACATATATTTCTTTACCTAATCGGGTAGGAGATGCCGGTTGTCCGTGTGTTCTGGCCAGCATGGCTAACTCTTGATTTTCCTCAGCAAGTGTATGTAATTTATTTATTAATTTCTCTAACTCAACCATAAATACTTTGCGTAAGGCATCGCTTATGGAGTACGGAGTGGCAGTGTTGTTAATGTCTTGTGATGTTAGTCCAAAGTGTATAAATTCTTTGTATCTGGCTATATTTAAAGTATCAAACTGTCGTTTTATATAATATTCAACCGCTTTTACATCGTGATTAGTCGTTTTTTCTATTTCTTTTATTTCTAATGCATCATTTTCTGTGAACTTATTGTACACATTGCGCAATTGTTTATAAAGCTTTTTGTCAAAGTCTTTTAACTGAGGTAAAGGCAAATTTACTAATGCAATAAAATACTCAATCTCAACTAAAACTCGGTATTTGATTAAACCAAATTCAGAAAAATACAAAGCTAAGCTTTCTGTTTTTTCTCTGTATCTACCATCTATAGGCGATATTGCTGTTAGTTTGTTCAATGTCATAGATAAAAAATTGTTGCGCAAAGGTAACAAAATTTTTTAGGCTCTAATAGATTTATTTTTACTTAAAAAAACTACATTTATTTTTATTATGACTGTGATAGTATTATTTTTGAAACTGTTTAGCATTAGTTTTTTCATAATTGATGGTGTGGATGTTTTTAACTCATTATATTTGAAATTAGTTTAGTGCAATATTGTTTTTCTTTGAATATTATTTCTATGAAAGCTTATTTTATCACAATTATTTTTGTTGTATTATTTTTTACTGAACATTCTCATGGGCAGGGTTATCCTTTTATTACCTCTGATATCGAAACTATTGCTTCTGCAAGTACACAAAATTGGTCGATAGCACAAGATAGAAAGGGATATATTTATATTGCGAATACATCTGGAATTCTGTTCTTTAATGGAAATAGTTGGCAGTTGTATAAATTACCCAATCAGCAAACCGTTCGCTTTCTATATCGAGCAAAAAACGATACAATTTATGTTGGCGGCCAAAATGAGTTTGGCTATTTACTAAACAATAACAAAGGTAGTTTAGAATATAAATCATTAGTTTTTTTAGTGCCAGAAAAACATAGAGCATTTGAAGATGTTTGGGAAATTTTTAAGGTAGATACAAGCATTTTTATACGAACATCAAAAGCCATTTTATATAAGCATCAAAGTGCAGATAGTTTTAGTATTATACAAACAAAATCACGCTTTGATAGAAGTTATTTGGTTGAAGATAAGTTTTATGTAAAAGAGAGCGGTCGTGGGATATTTTTATTTGGACATTCAAAATTGGAGCAGTTAGCAGGTACCGATTTTTTTAATGAAATGATGGTAATGAGTTTTGTTCCCAATAGAGATAAGTTTATTATCGCAACAGCAAAAAATGGGTTTTTTAAGCTTGATAAGCAATCCGGTTTGATTGAAAAAGTTCCAATTAGTGAAACTTTATCATCATTTTTAAAAGAGTACGTACTTTATCGGTTTTTGCAATTAGATAAAGGGAGATTTGCCATTGGTACTACTAGGAATGGATTAATTATAACAGATTCTTTATTTTCAAATTGCGAGTATCTAAACGAAGGCAATGGCTTGTCCGATAATCTTGTAATAGATTTATTTGAGGATAATCAAGCTAATTTATGGTGTATAAATGGGAATAATTTTTCTATAATTAATCAGCAGCAGCCATGGTTAGAGTTAGGTGCGAATGATGGGCTAGAGGGGGCTGCTTATAGCTCAGTGTTTTATAGAGATAAGTATTTTGTTGGAGGTTCGAGTGGCCTTTTTTTATATGAAAATGGGCGTTTAGCACGCTATCAAAAAGTGAGCAGACAAGTTTGGTCCTTTTATCCAACCGATGAAATGCTTTATATTGCGTATAGAAGTGGTTTGTACACAGTTGATAAGGAGCTTGATTTTGTTAATCTTAGTGATAATATGTGGGGTGTAATATCACATAATAATGAAACAAAAAAAATGTTAGTTGGTACTTATGGTGCTGGAATTGTATCAGTTACACATAATGGTAAAAAGTGGAAATATAATACAAATATTAAAGGTTATGAAGAGTCAACCCGTTTTTTCGAAGTGGATAAGAATGGTTTTGTATGGATAAGTCAGCCATCGAGAGGTGTTGATAGATTAAAGATTGATTTAGACAATGATACAGTAGTTCAGCTTGATAATTATGGCATAAATAAGGGCTTTTTAAAAGAGGAAAATAATTATGTTTTTCAAATTGATAATAACGGTCAAAAGGAGCTAGTATTTGCCACAATGGATGGAATATATCTGTATGATTATAATAATGATACAATTGTGAAGCATCCT
>DAOVUO010000124.1 GCA_030632545.1 Bacteroidales bacterium | reverse complement strand
CTTGGCCCTTTTGTTGCTGATGCAGCTTTGTATTATGCTAATTCTATGGGAAGTTCTGCTGATTTTAGCCTTGTAACATCAGGTACAATTAGGGAAGATATATTAAAAGGCGATAAAGGTATTATTGGTGTGCCAGATATTTTTAGAGATATGTCATTAGGACAAGGCAATGATGGTATTCCTGGATATCCGCTTGCGCAAATATATTTAACCGCTAATGAAGTGAAAAAATTGATGGAAGTATTGGTGATTTCACGTGAAAGCGGGGGCGATGGCTATTTGTTTTTCTCTGGAATTAAGCTGTATGTGGATATGGATAAGGGAATGCTTAAAAAAATCCAAAAAATTGAAATTAAAGGCAAAGAGATAGATTATTCAAAAAAGAATTCACAACTATTTAGTCTTACGGCAAACACATACTTATTGAGTTTTATTGGCAGAATTAAAAAAATGAGTCATGGACTTGTAAATGTGATTCCAAAAGATAAATCAGGAAATCCTATAATAGACATTAAAAACATGCTTATTGATGTAAATTCTGAATTAGAAGGCGTACAAGAAGCTAAAGAATGGATTGCAATTATTGAATACACGAAAACTTTTGAAAAGAACTCTAATTCACTTCCAATAATACCTGAAAAATACAAGGATGGTGATAGAAGTGTTGAAAAATTGAAAAATAAGTAAAAACGTAATAGCCAGTTCTAAACTGCTATTAATTTTATGAAATTTTTATAGTATAATGCCGAACCGTTTATATAATAACGGTTTGGCATAAGTTGAAAAATAGCCCAGCAAAATTTGATTTTTACCAATACGCTTTTAGTAATTCAGAGCTTTTTTTTTCTCTATTTAATTAAAAATAAACCCTGAAAAGCTTTTGTGAAATTCATTCATTGTTTATACTTTCGTCCCAAAGATTTTTTATGAAATTTACCTAAATGAGGTATATTTTTAATGGATCCTTCATCGAAAGATGTTTTGTACTGACTTAAAACTAAAGCTGTTATGAGCGAATTAGAAAACAATTTGAACTCTGAAGAAAATTTTGAGAAAGAGGAAAATACTCAAAATAACGAGACTGACAACAAGCAAGAGCTTGATAATAATTTGGGTACACAAGAAGAAGAAACAAAAGACGAATTGTCTGCCGCAGATAAAATAATAAGTAAACTTAATAAAAACAAAGAATCTACGTCTCAAGAGTCGTCTGATTCTGAGCCTGTTAAGGAAGTTGATGTAGAGAAAGAGAGTCAAGACAAAGGAGCTCATAAAGAAGCATATATAAATAAGAATGTTGAAGATATAAAAAATAAATATCAACAATTAGAAAGAAAAGAATTAATTGATGCTTTTAAAGAATTGTTGGATAAGGATGAAGAGGATGAGTCTATTCGGGTTCATATAGAATCAATAAAGAATTTTTTCTATAAGAAAAGAAATGAAGAATATAATACTGCTCGTGACGCATTTGTTGCTGATGGTGGCATAGAAGAAGAGTTTCAGTTTGAAGATGAATTGGAGAAGAAATTTAAAGATGTACTTTTTATTTATAGAGAAAAGCGCCGTCAGAAACAAGAGGAGAATGAAAAAGACAAGGAACAAAATTACCAAGAAAAATTAAGCGTAATTGAAGATTTGAGGAATTTGGTGAATGGCACTGAATCCTTAAATGAAACTTTTACTTTATTCAGGAATATTCAGCAAAAGTGGAATGGAATTGGTCAAGTTCCTCAATCAAGATTAAAGTCATTATGGGAAACTTATCATCATCATGTACAAAGTTTTTATGATTATGTTAAGATTAATAAAGAGTTACGTGATTTAGATTTAAAGAAAAACCTAGAAATTAAAATTCAACTTTGTGGGCAAGCTGAGGAGCTTATTTTAGTGGAAAAGGTTGTGAAAGCATATAAAGATTTGCAAGCACTTCATCAGCGTTGGAGAGAAGTTGGCCCTGTTCCTAATGAAAATAAAGATGAAATATGGGAGCGTTTTAAAGATGCATCTACAAAAATAAATAAACGTCATCAAGATTATTTTGAATCGTTAAAAGACGAGCAATTAAATAATTTGAAAGCAAAAGTGATGATTTGTGAGGAGGCGGAAAAATTATCTGAACTTGAGCTCGATAATCCTAAAGAGTGGGATGAAACCTCTAAAGAACTTATTAAATTACAAGATTTGTGGCGTGCTATTGGTTTTGCGCCTAAAAAGGATAATAATAGAATTTATAATCGCTTTAGAAAAGCTTGTGATGTGTTTTTTAATAAAAAACGAGATTTTTTTGCACAACATCGTCAGCATCAAAATAAAAATTTAGAGGATAAAACTGAGTTTTGTTTGCAGGCCGAAGCATTGATGGACAGTACGGATTGGAAAAAAACAACAGAGATATTAATCGGCTTACAAAAAAAATGGAAGCAAATAGGCCCTGTTCCACGTAAATATTCCGATGAGGTTTGGCATCGCTTTCGTGCCGCTTGTAATAGCTTTTTTAAGCATAAAGAAGATCATTATAAAGATATAGAAAAGGAACAATTTGATAATTTGAAATTAAAGGAAGATTTGATTATTAGATTAGAAGCATTAATTGGTAAAGAGGTGGAACATGAAGCTTTAATGGCTGAAATTAAAAATATTCAGAATGAATGGTCGAAAATAGGCTTTGTTCCACGTGAAAATAAAAATGATATTTTACAGAAATATAAAAAATTATTAGATAAATTCTACGAAAAACTTGATATTGATGATGGTAAGCGTAGCTCTTTGAGTTTTAAATCACGACTTGAAGAATATAGTTCCCATCCTCGTGGAAAAGATAAATTGCGTCAAGAAAGAGAGAAGGTTGCCTCTAAAATTCAGAAATTGCGTGGTGACATTAGTGTGTGGGAAAACAATATTGGCTTTTTCGCCCAGTCTAAAAGTGCAGAAAGTATGATACAGAGTATTCAGCAAAAAATTGAAGGTGCTAAAGAAAATGTTATTTCGTTGATGAAGCAATTAAAAGAGATTGATGATTTACGAAGAAACTAAATAAATGATATTTAATAATTTTAAGCGAAGCAGGTAAAATTTTGTTTCGCTTTTGGTTTTTTTTAATTATTTTAAGCTAGTTAAATAGGTGAAAAAGGTAGTGGAGTCAACAAAGTATATTTTTGTTACAGGTGGAGTTACTTCTTCGTTAGGAAAAGGGATTATTTCGGCATCATTAGCCAAATTATTACAGGCTCGTGGATATTCCGTCACTATTCAAAAGCTTGATCCATACATAAATATAGACCCTGGAACATTAAATCCTTATGAACATGGCGAGTGCTATGTTACCGATGATGGAGCTGAAACTGATTTAGACTTAGGCCATTACGAAAGATTTTTAAATGTTCCTACTTCTCAGGCAAATAATGTTACTACAGGAAGAATATACCAATCAGTTATAAACAAGGAACGTAGAGGCGATTATTTAGGAAAAACTGTTCAGATTATTCCTCATATTACTGATGAAATTCAGCATAGAATTAAGTTATTAGGCAAAAGTAAAAAATTTGATGTTGTAATTACTGAAATAGGTGGTACAGTTGGTGATATTGAATCATTACCTTACATTGAGGCAGTTAGACAATTACGTTATGATTTAGGCCCTCAAAATACTTTGGCAATACATCTCACTTTAGTTCCGTATTTAGCAGCTAGTGGTGAGCTTAAGACAAAACCAACGCAGCATTCAGTTAAAATTTTACTTGAAAATGGAGTACAACCAGATATTTTGGTTTTGAGAACTGAGCATGAGTTGTATAAGGAAATTCGAAAAAAAGTGGCTCTTTTCTGTAATGTCATGGTAGATTCAGTTATTGAATCTATTGATGTGTCTACTATCTACGAAGTACCTTTAAGAATGAAGGATGAAGGTTTGGACGTGATTGCACTCAAAAAATTGGGACTAGACTCAAAAAAAGAGCCAAATTTGACAGAATGGAGGGCTTTTTTAAAAAGATTGAAAAATCCAAAAAGTGAAGTTACTGTTGGACTTGTAGGAAAATATGTGGAGTTGCCAGATGCTTATAAGTCAATCTCTGAATCTTTTATTCACAGTGGTGCAGCCAATGAAGTAAAAGTGAATATTAAAATGATTCATTCTGAAGAAATTTTGGCTGAAAATATTGAAACTAAATTAGTAGGATTTGATGGGATATTAGTTGCTCCTGGTTTTGGTCATCGTGGAATTGATGGGAAAATTTTGGCTGTTAAATATGCACGTGAAAATGGAATTCCTTTTTTAGGTATTTGTTTAGGAATGCAGTGTGCTGTTATAGAGTTTGGCCGAAATGTCTTAAATTTTAAAAATGCACATTCTACCGAAATGTATCGAAATACACCATATCCGGTAATTGACATTATGGATGAGCAAAAAGCAATTACAGATTTAGGTGGTACAATGCGACTTGGGACTTATGAATGTAGAATTGAAAGTGATACAGCAGCACATAAGGCTTATGGAAAAGAATTTATAGAGGAGAGACATCGACATAGATACGAGTTTAATAATGAGTATCTTGATGATTATGTGAATGCAGGGATGAAACCAACGGGTATAAATCCTGATACTAATTTAGTGGAAATTGTAGAACTAGAAAATCATCCTTGGTTTGTTGGAGTGCAGTTTCATCCAGAATATAAAAGTACGGTCTTAAACCCACATCCGATTTTCAAAGGGTTTGTAAAAGCAATGTTTGATTATAACGCAAGACAAAATAAAAATGGATAAGAATACAATTGTAGGTTTACTTTTAATAGGTGTAATACTTGTAGGTTTTCAGTATTATAATACCTATAACATGGAGCAGAAATTTGAAGAGAATATTGAGATGGCAGACTCATTATTTGATGCAGAAAACTACGCAGAAGCACGACGTGCGTACCGAAAGGCTGCAAGTTTTCAGACTGCATCAGCATACCCAAAAAATCAGCTTATAAAAATAGCCGAAATTTTAGGCGAAAATGAGGTGAGAGAGCCTATTAATCAGCAACAGCAGCTTAATAATATTGATAATAGTACCGAAACTATTGTTGATTCTAGTAAGATAAAGGAAGCAAAAAGCACTTATGGCCTTTTTGCCGAAAAATCTGCTGGCGAGGAGGAGTTTTATATCCTTGAAAACAATAAGCTTAAAATCACTTTTTCGAATAAAGGTGCAAAACCTTATAAAATATTACTTAAGGAGTATAAAACTTATTCTCAAGAGGATTTATATTTGATTGATGGCGAAGGAAATCATTTTAACTTGAATTTCTTTTCTCAGAATAGACCTATTTCTACTGAGGATTTATATTTCGAAGCAGTTAGTTTAGCTGATAGTATTTTCGTAAGTGAGACTGAGCAAAAAGTTAGTTTTCGTTTATATGCTGATGCTTCGAGTTACATCGAATATGTATATACACTTTACCCTGATAAGTATATTGTAGATTTTGACATGAATTTTGTTGGAATGCAGCATTTTATTCCGCAAAACACTAATTTTGTTGATTTGTATTGGAGTGTAAATGCTCCTGCACATGAGCGAGGTAGAGATTGGGAGTCGCAAAATACAACCGTGTATTACCAGTTTTATAAGGATGAAGTAGAGAAGCTAACAGAGCGTTCGGATGATGAAATGGAAGAACTTACTACTAAAACAAAATGGTTAGCATTTAAACAACAGTTTTTTACTTCGGTTTTGTTGGCTGATGACTATATTGAAGCGGGTAAAGTTAGTTATGTAAATTACGAGGAAGATTCAAAATACATAACTAAATTTGATGCTGAATTAAGTATTCCTGTTGATTTTAAACAGGAAAGTAATATAGGATTTAAGTTTTACTTTGGCCCCAATCAGTATAGTTTATTAAAAGATTATAACGAGATAATTGCCGAAAAGGAAGATGATGTTCAATTAGAGCAGATGGTGCCACTAGGTTGGATTTTGTTTCGTTGGATAAATAAATGGGCTATTATTCCATTGTTTGGCTTTTTAGGAAATTATTTTACTAATTATGGTGTTATTATACTGGTTATAACCTTTTTAATAAAAACAGCCTTATTCCCATTTACTTATAAATCTTATGTATCCTCTGCTCGAATGCGTGTTTTGAAGCCCGAAATAGAGGTAATTAATGCTAAAATACCAAAGGATAAGTCAGTGGAGCGTCAACAGGCAACAATGGCGTTGTATAAAAAAGCTGGTGTTAATCCAATGGGTGGGTGTTTGCCAATGGTATTTCAGTTTCCAATTCTAATTTCGTTATATCTGTTTTTTCCATCATCAATTGAGCTGCGTCAAAAGAGCTTTTTATGGGCCGACGACCTTTCTACCTACGACTCGATATTACAATTGCCATTTGACGTGCCGATGTATGGCGACCACGTAAGTTTATTTACTTTACTTATGGCTATTGCAATGCTTATTAGTACTATGATGAATTCATCGCAAATGGGTGATGCTAATAGTCAGCTTCCTGGAATGAAAACTGTAATGTATTTTATGCCAGTAATGATGGTGCTTTGGTTCAATAATTATTCTTCTGGTTTGAGTTGGTATTATTTCTTATCATCGGCAATTACAATTGGACAAACTTATTTGATTAGGAGTTTTGTGGACGATGAAGCTATACTGAAAAAAATTCATGAAAATAAGAAGAAACCTATAAAAAAATCAAAATTTAAGGAGAGGCTCGAAACATTGCAAAAACAGCAACAAAAGCTACCAAATAAGGGTAAAAGAAAATAGATAAAAGTTTTGAGCTCAAATGAGAGTTGAATCTGAAGGTGAAAAATTTAATTTTTCACCTTTTTTTGTTTCACACATTGTAATAAAAAATAGCTATTATTTGATTAATCGTAATATTTTTTGTTTTTTTTGTTTTTATTTGAAATGAATTTCTTATTTTTGATTGGAATTTATAATTAACGATAATTAGTTTTAAGCATGGAATCATCATCTACATTAAAGTTAAAAAGTATTAGTCTTGATGAGATAGATAAAAAAATATTAACTTTTTTGCAAGAGAATGCTAGAATGCCTTTTTTGGAGGTGGCAAAGAAATGTGGAAT
>DAOVUO010000167.1 GCA_030632545.1 Bacteroidales bacterium | reverse complement strand
GAAAGATGTTGTTACTTCGTTGTGAGGGAGAAGCGATGGTTTCTCGGCAGTTGGTTTTGGGAAATTTGTAACAAGTGCAGCAACCGGAATTTGATATTCATTTTCTAAACTCATTCCGCTAACAATGGGAAACATAGCCGCATGATTAAATTTTTTTGGACGAGGATATAAATCTAGGAAAAATCGTCCTTTCAGTTTACCGTTTTTTATTACTTCAAAAGTTTGCACATCGGTATGCCAAGCGTTTGAATTATCTGTTTTTTTAAACTGAATATCAAACAATTGCTCGCTAATAGTTAGTAAGCCCGAAAGTACATTTTCGAGCGAAAAATATTGTTTAACTTCCTCTTGATCCACAGCATATTTTTCACGCATAAGCTTGTCGGTATAGTACGAAGCATCAAAAGTTTCTATGGATTCTACTTTAGCAATAGATTTGAGCTCCTCTAAATCTAATTTAGCTTTTGTGCGTACAGCTTTCTCTAATTCTTTTTCAAAAGCCCAAACTTTATCTGTTGTTTTAGCCATTTTATCTTCAATGGCATATTCAGCAAAGCTTTTGTATCCCAATAGTTGAGATATATTTTTTCGTTCAATCAGTACTTTTTTTAATAAATCAGGATTTTTATCAGAAGCACGATTAAGGAAAATAACTTGCAATTTTTTCCTTGCCTCCCTAGAGTGAGCATATTTCATAAAAGGTCTAAAACTGGGGTAGTCTAAGGTAATTTTGTAATCCCCATTCTCAGTTTTACGAGCTTTTTTATAATCTTCGGGTAGTCCGTCTAGGTCTTTTTCCGAAAAAATGAGAAAATCCTCGTTTGCTGCAATATTTGAGTCAAATTGCAAGCTATAATCCGAAATTTTATCTTTAATCAGTTTTAATTCGTCTCTTTTATCTTTTGATAAAGCAAATCCATTTCGTTCAAAATCACTTACCGTTTTTTCCGTAAAGCGTTTTTTGTAATCACTTAAAGAAATTGCCTTTTTTGTTGTTGAATATAGCTTTACACTTTTGTAAATATCTTCATTTAAGCTTAATGAATTAGCATATTTGTCCAAAACAGCAATTTGAGTCTGAGCTTCGTTTCTAGCGTCATCGTCAGTTAAAACATAAGCCATAAGGTAAATAGATGAGAAAACTTGTCCAAATCGACTGAATAATTCGTCGAGTGCTTTCATTGTATTTTCAAAATCTCGCTCAGATTCAGGAATTTTAGCCAACTTTTCAATTCTACTATCTGTATCACTAATTATTTTACCAGATTTATCTTTGAGAGCTTCGGCAGTGATGCCAGTAAAGTCAAATTCTTCGTTTTGTTTTATTTCGATATGCATTTTTTAAAATTGTTTAATTGTTAATGAGTGTTGTGCCTCTTAGATATTCCAAATCTTAAAGATTTGGAATATCTTTAAGATTTGGAATGTTTTTTGTCCAGTCAAATTCCGTAACTAGCTAATTATCAATTATCATTTATCATTTATCAATTATCATTTATCAATTATCATTTATCATTGACCATTGATAAATGACCATTGACAACTCACATTCTATTTATTTCTCGAATTAATGATTCGAGTCCATTAAGTTTAATTTCGTACATTAATTGCAGCATTTCGCCAAGTTGACCTTTAGGAAAACCTTTTTGCGAAAACCAAACATAGTATGCCTCAGGAATATCAACCAAAAGTCTATCTTTGTATTTGCCAAAAGGCATTTTTGTTTTTGAAAGTTTAAGTAAATAAGCTCTATCTGTGATATTTGAATTCATTTGGATAACAATAAATATTAATGAACAAATTTAGATTAATTTTAAATAATGAACAATTTAAAGATTCTTAAAAGTACTGAAGTTTTTGTGAAGAAAACATTGGAAAATGCTGAAAAAGGCCATGATTGGTGGCATATTCAGCGAGTTATAAATTTAGCGAAGCAAATTAGTGAAAAGGAGGGTGGTGATAATTTTATTATTGAACTTGCAGCACTTTTGCACGATATTTCTGATGCCAAATTTAATGGTGGAGACGAAGAGGCTGGTGAAAGAATTACACTTGAGTTTTTAAAGAAAAATAATGTTGATAACGCTGTTGTTGAAAAAGTGGTTGAGATTATTGCAAATGTTTCGTATAAAGGTGGTTTTGCAAAAGAAAAACCGCAAAGTATTGAGTTTAAAATAGTGCAAGATGCAGATAGATTGGATTCTACTGGTGCAATTGGAATTGCTCGAACTTTTCTATATAGCGGTTTTAAAAATAGAGAAATGTACAATCCTAATATCAAGCCAATGAAGTATAAAAGTGCCTCAGATTATCATAAAAGTGATGCGCCAAGCATTAATCATTTTTACGAAAAACTACTTTTGCTAAAAGATTTAATGAATACCAAAACAGCTAGGCAAATTGCAGAGGAACGACATAAATTTATGCTCCAATTTTTAGAGCAATTTTTTAAGGAATGGAATGTGTGAAAAAAGCTCGATTGTGTAGAAATCGAGCTTTTTTTCTTTACGCCATTCTTTTTTTAGGAGATTTCAGTCTATAAGCAGCTTCTACTTTCCCTTTTCCCATGGCAGTTAATTTCCCTTTTAACATGCGTTTGCGAATAGGAGCTATTTTGTCGGTAAACATAATTCCTTCTATGTGGTCGTATTCGTGTTGTACAATTCGAGCTCGTACACCATCAAGTATTTCGTCGTGAAATTCCCAATTTTCATCATAATATTGTATGTGAATTTTTTCTGGACGATTTACATCTTCTCTAATTCCTGGAACACTCAAACAGCCCTCGTTAAACGACCAAACTTCGCCTTCTTTTTCTAAAATTTCAGCATTGATAAAAACTTTTTTAAAGCCAAATAAGCTTGGGTCATCTTCGGCCATTGGGTTGGCATCAATAATAAATAAACGAATTGCTCTATCAATTTGATGAGCTGCTAAACCCACACCATCAGCAGTGTGCATGGTCTCAAACATGTTTTCTATAAGCTCTTGTAATCCTTCGTAGTTTTTGTCTATTTCTACGCCTTTTTTACGTAGTACTGGATTTCCATATACAGTAACTGGTAATATCATAAATTAATAATTTAGCATATTTGATCTTGATTCCATATAACTTTGTAACAAAATGGTAGCACTCATTTGATCTACCATTCCTTTATTTTTTTTCATTTTTTTGCCTAATCCCATTTCCTTTAGCGACATTTCTGCAATTTTTGATGTATATCGCTCATCGTAATATTCAACCGGAAGTGAGGGATAGAGCTTTTTTAAGCGATTTACAAATGGAGTAATAAATTTCATTGAGTCAGAATCTTTCCCGTTTGTCTGACGAGCATATCCAACCACAATTCTTTCTACATCCTCTTTACCCAAATAATCTGCAAGAAAATCATAGATATTTTTACTTTCGACAGTAGTTAATCCATTGGAAATAATCTGTAGATTGTCAGTAACTGCAATGCCTGTACGTTTTTTGCCAAAGTCTATGGCTATTATTCTACTCATTTATTTATATTAATTCTAAATTGCAAAGATAAAATATTTTCAAAATCACTACAAAATTTATTGGAATGCTTATCATTTCATTAACTTTGAAACTTAAATTAACTTTAAACTTATGATTATACGACGTATTTCCTTTTTAGTTTTTCTATCTATTATTAGTTTATCTGTTTGGGCACAAGATTCTATCCGATTAGCATTAGTTTATCCTACCGTGAGAAATATTCAAACTTTTACATATTTACTCAATAGTAAAATGATTGATTTGCCTAATGTAGAGCTAATTGCAGTTTGTTATGCACATAGCGATTATGACTATAATCGGACAAAAAAGTATGTAAAGGATAATAATTTGAAAAATATTAGTTTTATTGATGTAGAAGGCAAAATTTCTTACGATGAACTATATCAAAAAAATGCGTGTACAAAAGAGTTTTATTCTGTTTTTAAACAAACCGATGGTATTATATTTCCTGGTGGCGATGATTTGCCTGCCTTTACTTATGGTGAAGAAAGTTTGTTTAATAACGTGAATCTAAATCCAAAACGACATTATTTTGAGCTTTCTTTTCTTTACCATCTTTATGGTGGTTTTCAAAAAAGTAGTTTAAAGCCATTTCTTGATGAGCGTAAGGATTATGCTATATTAGGAATCTGTTTGGGTGCTCAAACTATGAGTACAGCAGCAGGCGGAACTATGATTCAGGATATTCCTTCTGAAGTATATGGAATGAAAAATTACGATGATGTAACTAAACAAAATCCACAAGAAATTCACCGTAGTCCTTGGTATAATATATATTCAGAGAATGATATTCTATCGTGTAGTTTTCATTCAATAGTTATGGATAAGCAGATGCAAAAAAACTTTGTGAAATCACCAACTGTTTTAAGTTGTCATCATCAAGCAATAGAAAAAATTGGAAAGGACTTTTACGCTTGGGCTTGGTCGCCTGATAAAAAAGTGATTGAAGCAATTCAGCACCAGAATTATCCAAATGTTTTTGCTGTGCAATTTCATCCAGAAGCCACTATTTTATATGTAGATAAGCAGTATCGAATGACTCCAAAGGGTGATTTGAAGAATATTCCAGATATACTTTCTGATAATGATAAGAAATTTCATAAAGAAATATGGGCGTATTTTAGTACAAAACTTGAAAATGCAGTAAAAATAAATGAGAATTGAGCGTGATTTTTTAGGGGAAGTAAAAATACCAAAAGATGCTTTATATGGTATAAATGCTGTAAGGGCAAGTTTTAATTTTCCTAATGAGTTTAATTTTTCATTGGATTGGTATAAGGCAATGGCTTTGACTAAAAAGGCCGTATATATTACTTGTCAAAAATTTTATAAAGCACTTGAAAATAGAAATTTAGAAAATCTGCCTATACGAAAAATTAAGCCTGAAGTAATTAATTCATTAATAAATGCTTCTGACGAATTGATTAAAGGTGAGTATTTTACAAATTTTATAGTGCCTGCTATTCAAGGAGGTGCGGGTACGAGCATTAATATGAATATTAATGAGATATTAACAAATCGTGCATTACAACTACTTGGCTCACATCCTGGTGATTATTCTTTAATTGACCCTTTTGAAGATGCCAATGTTTACCAATCTACAAATGATGTAGTTCCTACTGCTTTAAAAATAGCATCCATGAAGCTTTTGCTTAATTTGGAGGAGGCGATTAATGATTCAAGAAAGCAAATAGAAAATTTGGAAAAAAAGCATAGGCACAATTTACGGTTGGCATATACTCAAATGCAAGCGGCTGTTCCAAGTTCATGGGGAATATTATTTAGTTCGTATAGCGATGCTCTTTCTCGTGATTGGTGGCGAGTTTCAAAAGCATTGGAGAGAATAAAAGTGGTAAATATTGGTGGCGGAGCTATCGGAACTGGAATTTCAATTCCTCGTTATTATATAATGGAAGTACTTGATGTGTTGAAAGATATATCAAGATTGCCAATAACACGTGCAGAGAATTTATCTGATGCTACTTCAAATTTGGACGTATTTGTAGAAGTTCATGCTATTTTAAAAGCCCATGCGGTTAATTTGGAGAAAATTAGCAGCGATTTACGATTACTTTCTTCTGATATGGGAGATAAAACTTTGCAAATTCCTCAAAATCAGGTAGGGAGTAGTATTATGCCAGGAAAAGTAAATCCTGTTATTACTGAGTATATTATAAGTGTTTCGCATCAGGTTTATGCAAATGATAATTTAATAAGTGGCCTAGCAGGACTTGCTACACTTGAATTAAACGCTTATTTGCCAAGTATTGGAAATGCAATTCTTAGCAGTTTAAATCTGTTAATTTCAGCAAATAGTAGTTTTAAGCACTATTTGATAGAAGGGATAAAAATAGATGTTGAAAAATCTAAGCAAAAGCTTTTTGATAGTCCATCAATAACAACGGCTCTAATTCCGTATATTGGCTACCATAAAGCCAGCGAATTAGCAAAATTAATGACCGAAAAGAGTATTTCAATAGTTGAAGCTAATAATCAGTTAAATATTTTGCCATCCAAAAAACTAAGCCAAATATTAGAGCCTCAAAATCTTTTAAAACAAGGTTTTTCGGTTTCTGATTTAGAGTAAGCGTTGCGAGTGATTTGGGTTTTAGTAATTTAAATTGACGCTACTAGCTGCAAGCACTCTAGTTAGGTCGGCTCGGTTATTAATCCTCCAGTTTTCCTATTTATGCAGTCCCAGTTGTAGTTCAAACCAAATTGGAGGTAAATACACATCCGTATTTTTTAGTAAT
>DAOVUO010000502.1 GCA_030632545.1 Bacteroidales bacterium | reverse complement strand
GTTATAATATTTATTTGTACAAATACTGGGATGTCTTATAAATGGTTTAGAGATGGTTCAGAAATTTATGATGCTAATATGCAGTACTATGTAGAGCGAACGTATTTTAGCGGTACTTATGGTGTTGAAACTAAAGGTGGTAATGGCTGTACAAATTATTCGGAGCTTAATCTTAAGTCAAGCATAGTTGCTGAAGTAGTTAATATTAATCCAATGCCTGTTTCAGATAATGCAATAGTAACAATAAATAATTCGGCTCGTGGAAATGTTGTAGTTAGAATAAGCGACCAAACCGGAATAGTTTACAAAACTTTGGCATGGGAGAAAACTCAGGAAATTACGACTTACTCAATAGATGTAAGTACTTTAAAAACTGGCTTCTATGTAATTGAATTTATATTTGACAATGGCGAGCGAGTACATAAAAAGTTGGTGAAAGAGTAGTAGGTTTAATCCAAACGTTTCCATGTTCTACGAACGATGGAAAGTTTTAGCACCTGCAACACAATGGAAAGTTTTGACGTTCGTAACACATGGAATCGTCCTTCAGGACATTCCATCGTGTGGATTATCAATTATCAATTATCAATTATCAATTACGAATTATCAATTATCAATTACGAATTACGAATTACCAATTATCAATCACCAATTATCCAGCAACCAGTCTAACCAGTAACCAGCAACCAGTCAAACCAGTCAAACCAGTATTTCCAGACGCTAGTAGGTCTTAGCCCGTCAGTACTCTTGCTAGCCTAACCAGTATCTAGTAACCAGTAACCAGCACCCAGCACCCAGTAACCAGCAACAAGCATCCAGTAACCAGGCATTGACACGGGGCAGTCAGTTAAATATTAGCCACAGCTTGTCCCGAATATCGGGCAATGTACAAATTAATTGAATTACAGACAATTATAATCATCCATTATTTAAACATTAAAGCACTGATATACTTGTAATTACACGAATATTTGACGAACTATTGAAGTAGAAAGAAAATCAGCATATTTCAGGCTGAAAAGCATTGTTTTGATTTTAAAATGGTATAAAAAACTCTTTCTTCTTTTAACTTTTACTTTCATCACAAAACAAACGAATATACTGATTAACAAAAAACTACAACTTCATACAATAAAATTACACCAATACGTTTTTAGTAATAGTAAAAATTCCATAGCGTAAAAAAAATAAATTCAGTTTTTTGTCCAAAAATGCTTAACTCGCAATCTTTAGTTTTGCCCCAAAGAAAAAACCTACTATTTTTATCAGCAGATAATAAATTTAATGGCACGTAAGGATATACATATTGAAATAAACAAATTAACTGAACTAATTCGTCTTGAGAAAGAGGAGGAGTTAAATAATTATCATGCAGCATTGCAAAATCACACATTAGCAGAGCAAAGAAATATTGGCATTTCGTGGTATCCCGTAAAAATTGAAAATACTAGTTACGATTCTGGTGAAAGGCTGCTGGTTAAAATTTCCCGTATGCCAGAACATCAACAAGGACATACATTTCAATCGGGGAAGCTAGTTCGACTTTTTTCAAATACAAACAACCAAATTACCAATGGAAACTATGTAACAGCAGTTGTAAATAATGTTAAGGGAAACGAAATGATTGTTACTTTAAATAGTGATGAGCTTCCAGATTGGTTTGAAGGTGGATATATTGGCGTACAAATACTCTTTGACGAAAATGTTTATAGAGAAATGAACTCGGCAATTAAATACTTACTCGAAACAAAAGAAGAAAATATAAATAGAATCAAAAATGTACTGTTAGGAGGCGATGAAGCCAATTTTACAGAGATTAAATTTGTTAAATCTGATTTTCTGAATAAGACTCAAAATAAAGCCTTAAATAATGTACTATCAGCAAGCGATCTTTCTATCATACATGGGCCTCCAGGAACTGGAAAAACAACCACTTTGGTTCAATCAATTGTTGAAACACTTAAATCAGAAAAACAAGTACTTGTTTCAGCACCAAGTAATGCAGCAGTTGATTTATTAGTAGAAAAGCTAAACCAAAAAGCTATAAATGTTGTTAGAATTGGACATCCTGCCAGAGTTAATGATTCAATTTTGCAATCTACTTTAGATTCTCGTTATGCCAAACACGAAACCTACAAAGATTTAAGAGCAGTTAGACGACAAGCTGCGGAATATAGAAAAATGGCGCAAAAATATAAACGAAATTTTGGCGCAAATGAAAAAGAACAACGTAGATTACTATTTTCGGAAGCTAAAAAACTAAAACAAGAAGCCAAACAGTTATCGTTTTATATTACATCCGACATTTTATCAAGAGCACAAGTAATAGCTTGTACACTGGTTGGAGCAGCAAATAATGCACTTAAAGGAATAAATTTCGATACTGTTTTTATAGACGAAGCTTCGCAAGGACTTGAACCAGCTACATGGATTCCAATAATTAAAGCAAAACGGGTGATTTTTGCTGGCGACCATCATCAATTACCTCCAACTATAAAATCGTATAAAGCAGCTCAAAATGGACTTCAAATTACACTTTTCGAAAAAGCGATTGAACGCAATAAGGC
>DAOVUO010000286.1 GCA_030632545.1 Bacteroidales bacterium | reverse complement strand
AACCAAGCGAAAAAGAGGTAAATCGGGGTGTTTAATATTAAAATAATGAGCAACATAAAGAATACTTGTGGAACTAATACTTAATGCATTTAAATCTTTTGTCTGTTCTTCATCGGTAGGACTTGATTGTTGCATATCTATAAATTTTAAAGCTAAAGTAATAAAATTTTCGCCAACAACAACCCTTACAGGGCTCCAAGCCCAGAGTCTTAACCCTTACAGGGCTTGGAGCCCTGTAAGGGTTGTTGTCTTATTATTACCAAAATTTTATCTTCGTAAGTGCAAAACCCACCATTTTAATTAACAACCAACCGTGGCTAAAACGAGAAATATTGGTGTCGCCATAAACACGCTCTTGGTAGCGAATAGGTAAATCTATAATTTTAAGATTTAGTTTATAAGCACCAAAAATCAAATCAAAATCGCCAAAAGGGTCAAAATTGCCGAAAAACTTCCTATTTTTAACCAAATTAATATAATCCTTACGAAACATTACCTTTGTACCGCATAATGTATCGCGTATAGGCTGCTCTAGCAACCAGCTAAACATGGCACTAAAAAAACGATTCCCTAATTCATTTAGTGGTCTCATGGCGTTTTCTTCCATTGGATACATTAAGCGAGAACCATTAATAAACTCGCCCTTTCCTTTAGCAATTGCATGGTAAAACTTTGGTAATTGCTCTGGCGGAACGGTTAAATCGGCATCTAAAATCATTAAAATATCGCCTGTAGCATTAGCATAAGCTTTGCGCACCGCATCGCCTTTTCCTTTGCCTTCTTGCTGCATAATTTTAATATCCCAATTATTTTTATACTTTTCCTGTATATCCTTAATTGTTTGCCAAGTATCGTCGGTGGAATTTCCTTCTACAAAAATTATTTCCAAATGCTTACTAAATTTAGGCATTCGCAAAATTGCATTTTCAATGTTTCCACTCTCGTTTCGTGCAGGAATTACCACAGAAACGGTAAACTCAGAACTATTATTGGTAGTATGACAAATATTACGAGCAAAAATAAACTGATCTAAACAAAATAAATTAAAAAAGGGCAAACGTGCCAAAAACTTATTTATCAACCACGAAATACCAGGGATATTAATAGGTAAAAGCATTCGTTTACTCTTTCGGTACATTTCAAAACCTGCAAGTTCGAGCAAATTACTTATATCACTAATCGACAGCCAGTTTTGACGATGGCTTTTCTTTTTTAATCGTAAAAACTCTGCTAATTTTAAAATAGGCTCCCACAAATAATTGTAGGAAGCAATAATTACTCGAGTATGCTCATGTGAAACCGCTTTCATTGATTCAAAAACTTTCTGAATATCAGAAAAATAACCTATTGTATTTGACAATACAATTACATCAAATTTTTCATCGAGACTTATGTTTGTGGCATCCATTTTTACAAATTCCAAGTCAGGAAAATTTTTCTGCGCCTCCACAATCATTTGTGGGCTATTATCAATTCCTAATCTGCGTTTTCCACCCAATTGACTTAAAGTATCC
Source organism: Bacteroidales bacterium (assembly GCA_030632545.1). GTDB lineage: Bacteria > Bacteroidota > Bacteroidia > Bacteroidales > DYOH01 > DYOH01. The sequence goes on along the minus strand of DAOVUO010000286.1, from coordinate 3,091 downwards.
CCTACTCCACAGCCAATTTCTAATACACTATCCTCATCATTAATAAAATAATTAATATAGCGTGCTATATGTTGCCAATAATACTTAAAACGCTTTTTATATTTTAAATAGTTTGGTGCTATTTTATTAAAATAGTCTAAAAAATGATTCTCTATTTCTGGCATTCAAGTAATTTTCTACAAAACTATAATTTTTGTTCAAAGAAAATAAGTTTTCCACTTTTTGAAATTCCTTCAATTCTAATAAAAGCTCCTTTATAAAGTTCGCTATTCGGAATTTCAAAACGGCCATTTTCATCAAGCCCGATATTATCTTTCCACAACAAAGTATAAGCAGGCCTTTTCTTTAGTTCTAAAATTTTCATATCACTTTTATAGTTAAACTTCCTTCTTGCAGGAAATCCTGATGTTGAAAAATGATAGGCAAAAGAAGTATTAAATTCACCTTGTCGTAAAACAATTGCAATTACACCATTTCCACCTCTTGAGCCAAACATTGAAGTATTTGCAGGCGATTTTAATATTTCTATTCTATCTACATCTGTAGGACTTAATTGCGATAAAATATCAATACCAACTGGAATATTATCGAGTAAAACCAAGGGCGTTGAACTTCCGTAAATACTTGATGTTCCACGAATTACAGGAATATTTCCAATCATCGTAATTCCAGGCGCACTAGCAAGAACCTCCAATAAACTTGAATAACTTCTATGTCTATCATCAAGTTTTATAACATAATCGGGAACGCCATAAATTGTCCCATTATTTTTTTCTCTTTGTTTATTTCTCATCTCAATTTGCCTAATTAATTGAGTATTTTGTACTAACCATGTATTAGTACTGGCATTATTTTTCAAATAAAAATTGCTAAAATCCAATGGGATATTCAATTCATAATTATACTTTAGAATTGGCTCAGCAATAGTATCAAGTATAACAGAATGAGTATTTAAGCCTTTTTCCTTAATTGCATCAATCAAAAAATAAGCAGAATCTACCACATTTGTAGGGCTAAAAGCAAATTCCCCACCTTCAGTAGTAAATTGTTCACTCGTACTGTAATAATCATCTGAATTCGAAAGTCTAATAATTCGGTTTGCTACTCCAATATTCATTAAACGCACTATTTTTCCACTTATAAGAATCTTATTAATATCCGTATAAACTGGTTTCGACCATTTTTGACTAAAAATATAAGGATAATTATACACCGATTGCCGAATATAAACATCACTTATGCCAGAGCTAAAATATTGAGGCACTTCTTGATTTATAAAAAAAGAATTCTGAATATTTGTTCGTTCATTAAAAGCTTTATCTGGAACATTATATATAGATAATGACAAAGTAGCAGTTTCGTTAAATTGAGAAGAAAACATTAGTTTTTCGCTTGCTTTTTCTAGTAATAATGTACTATTTACAGGCTTAAAATATGCTTCTTGATAAATAATATCGTAGCTTGAAGAAAGCACACAAAACCAATTCAGTCCACTTTTTAACTCGTTTTTATTTATGCTTATATCCTTAATTGCAATTTCATTCATATCAAATAACTGAACTAAACTTGCTGAACTAAAATGAGCTAAAAAACGTGAATTTTCGGTCTGTTTATCTAAAAAAAAGTGAATTTTACTTGCATCGGCTTCTATTCTAAATTTATCTGCAATTAAAGGAGTTTCGAGCTTAAATTTTTTTGATTGAATTGACACACTAGGACTTACAATTTCATTAATATTGGTAATCAAAGCAATACCTTTATCAGTAGATTCGAACATTATTTTTTGAGAGCCCGAATTAAAACTTCCACTTATTGAAACCGCTTTCTCAAGCTTATTTTTTATAAGCAAAACTGCACTATAGCTTTTGTTGACATCATCGTAAAGCCAGTAGTTATCAATACTTAATCGTTTTTCTTTTCGCTTAATACTACGTTGCTCATATTTTTGTAAACTCTGATAAGATGCTATCAAAGAATCATTTGTTGCAGAATTAATAATAATAATGTTTTGCCTAGAGAAATAATTTTCGCTAAAATTTCTCATATTTTGTGTATAAGCTATAAGTTGCCAATTTCCTGAATGGAATTTCGGTTGTAACACAATACTACCAGTACTTATCCCATCTTTACTCTCCAGTACAAATTTTTGCTTCTGCTTAGAATTTATATCAACAAAATCTAAAAAAACCAAGGTATTTGCAGTATCTAATTGATTTGTTTGGGCATTTATCAAATATGATTTGAACCAAATAGTATCACCAGTAAAATAAAAATTTCTGTCTAAATGTAAATAGAGTTTTTGGTGTATATTTTCCTTAAAATACTTCTCAAATATTGTATTAATCCTAGTAGTATGCTCTTGGTTGCTTTGAGAGAAAACATTAAAATTAACTAAAAAACAAAAAGCAACGAAAAAAGAAACAAATGTTTTCATAGTTCTGAATTTTGAGGACACTCCGAAAAGTCATCCGATGAGAAGACTATTGACTAATCAACAACTCAATATTATAATACTTCCTCGATGTTCGGGGCAGGCAGTTAAGTTTTAAGTTTCGAGTGCAAAGTTTTAAGTTAAAAAAATATTATACAATTCCTATGTTGACCAACTCGCTAATATTTCGCAAAAAAGTTTATCATCCTCAAGCTCCTTTATATCCAATTCAACATTAATTGTTTTACGCCTAGTAACCTGAAGAGTCCCTTGTATCCATCCTGCAATACGGTACATTACTAGCGAATCTTGCTTACTAAAATTTTTTATTCGAGCTTTAAGAGAATTCTTATTTTTCTCAATGATTTCAATGGAACCAGGATTATAATACGTTGAAAAAACCTGAGTTGCCCTTGAAATAACAAAATCGGGACTACTTATACGAACAAATATTTTATAAATACCACTAAGTGCAACCTCAGCACTGTATTGTCCTAATTCCAACGCAGCTTCTTCGGTAGTTTTACCAAGCACTTTTGCCACAGTTTCTGTTGGAAAAATGACACTCTCCATCAAAGGATACCATTTAGATACCGAAATTAAATCTTTAAAAAAAGGTTTAGATTCATCAGGTAAACCTCTCTTCCACTCTAAATATTT
>DAOVUO010000534.1 GCA_030632545.1 Bacteroidales bacterium | reverse complement strand
AGCTCAAGCTATGTGGTTTCAGAAGATATTGTTAGGAAAATGAAAGATGGTGCTGTAATCGTGGATATTAGCATTGACAGTAGTCCATGTTTTGAAACTTCAATTATAACAAATCACGGGAATCCAATTTTCAGAAAACATGATGTAATTCATTATTGTGTTCCAAATATTCCAAGCAGAGTTTCTAAAACAGCTTCAATAGCATTGAGCAATGTATTTGTTCCATTATTAAAAAAAATATCAGAGTCGGGTGGTGTAGATCAGCTAATACAACAAGATTATGGATTACGAAATGGAATTGTAATCTATAAAGGAATATTAACAAACCAAAAAATTGGTAGAACATTTGGACTTCCTTCACAAAATATTAATTTATTAATCGCCAGTTTATAATTTTATGACTTTACGAGTTTCGATTGTTTTTGCGGTGGGTATAATTATAATGATAGTTTTCAGTGTATTTTTACCCTTTATTTATTTGTTTCGAATGCTTAATTGGCAAAAGGCAGATAATTTGCTTGTAACTTCATCTGCCTTTTTCTGGGCACGTATAACGCTATTTCTAAATGGAATACGATTTGATGTTTATGGCAAAGAAAATATACCTAAGCACAATAATATATGCTTAGTGAGTAATCATCAAAGTAATTTTGATATTCCATTAATACTAGGAAATATACCTAAAGTAATTGGTTTTATTTCAAAAATTGAACTTTCAAGAGTTCCAATATTTAATCTATGGATGTTTGTTATTCGTTGTCCGTTTATTGATAGAAAAAACAGAGAAAAATCGCTTGATATAATTGAAAAACGATTGCAAAAAACGACCAAAGGTCAACCAATGCTTATTTTCCCAGAAGGAAAAAGAAGCAAAAAACAAGAGATGAATAATTTCAAAAAAGGTGGCATAACATCAATAATTAAAGCTAATACGATTATTTTACCTATTACCGTTTATAATACACATAAAATTTGTAAAGGTTCAAACATAAAACTATCAAGCTTTCGTTCAAAATTAATCATACATAAAGAGATTCTACCAAGCGAATTAGCCGCATCGCCTGACGAAATTATTAAAAAATTAGAAAATATAATCAATCCATTAAATCAGGATTAGTATCGCGAGAAAATAAATGAAAAAGCTGATTTATAAACTTACATTATTATTTAATTGGGTATATAATTTTTTATTCCCAGCTATGTGCGTAGGCTGTGGTAATGCATTAAACAAATCGGAAAAATTAGTTTGTCAAACTTGCTTAAATGAAATTCCACGTACAAATTTTATCGACAATAGTGATAATAAGATTAGTGAAATATTTTGGGGATTAGTTAATTTTACTCATGCTTCATCGTTGTATTATTTTCATAAAGACACACGATTACAAAACTTAATTCATCATTTAAAATACAAAGGGCGACATGAAATTGGTTTTATTTTGGGTAAAGAAGCTGGAAAAGAAATTGCAAATAGTAGTTGGACAAAAATAGATTATATTATCCCCATTCCATTACATCCCATTAAACAGAAAGTTAGAGGATATAACCAGAGTGAAAAAATTGGCGAAGGTTTAAGTAATCAACTTGGGGTTGAACAAAAAACAGATTTACTCGTTCGTAAAATAAATACAAGCACTCAAACAAAAAAAAGTAAACAAGAGCGACGAGAAAACATGAGAGAAGTTTTTGAGCTAAATAATCCTGAACAATTTAAAAACATGCATTTTCTTATTATTGATGATGTGCTCACAACTGGAGCAACATTAGAATCAGCAGCCAACGCATTATTACAAATACCAAATGCTAAAATATCAATTTACACACTAGCTTTTGCCAGCCAAATCTGAATAGACTTTAGCATATTCTCGGGCAACTTCTTTTGCTGAATATCGTTTTACATTTTCAAACCCTTTTTCTATCAAGCTGTTTCGCAAACTCTTACTTTCAATTACAGTTTCAAGTGCTAATCTTATTTCTTCCACCTTATGTGGATTTACTTGAATTGCTGCATCACCAGCTACATAAGGCATTGATGCAACATTAGAACAAATAACTGGACGACCAACAGCTTGTGCTTCCAGAATTGGCAAACCAAAACCTTCGTAGGTAGATACAAACAGTAAAATATCAGCTTTTAAATAAATTTTATACATTTCCTCAAGGCTAATATGGCCATAATTCAAATAATCAATTTGAGAAAGATTTAATAAATTAATCTGTTTTTTACTAAGATTTCCAACTATTAGCAATTT
>DAOVUO010000190.1 GCA_030632545.1 Bacteroidales bacterium | reverse complement strand
GGAATTTTTACTTATTGTTTAAGTAAAACTTTTTCAATCGGAGAAAGCACAAAAAGTAATGAAAATAATACGTATTGTTGCTATAACTGCCGTAATTATACAGTTAAGTATAACTCAAGATATTTTGTGGAATAAAATAGGGCCTTTTAAAACAGCTATAAATTTATTTTCACCCAATTTAACTGGCTATATATTATTGGGAATTGTTTTGGTGAGTTCGGTATTTATACATCGACCGTTTTGTAAATTAATTTGTCCAGTTGGCCTAGTTCACGGTTTGGTAACAAAAATACCTGGTGCATCAGTTCTTGGAATTAACGATTCGTGTGCAGGCTGTAAAACTTGTAGCACATCTTGTCAAATAAATGCAATAACTCGCGAGGGAAAAACAAGTAAATTGGATAATGAAGAATGCATTCGCTGTGGTGATTGTATGGATGATTGTAATATAAAAAGTATTTCATTTTATAAAAAAGGAGAGCAACACAATGACAAAATTATTCTTAAAGGTATTAAGAAGCTTAATATTAGTTAGTATTCTAGCATTTAGTTATACAAATTTGAATGCGCAAATGCATTGCCGCAGTACACTTGGCGGATATCTTACACCATTTCATCAAGATTTTCCTTTACTTTGGGCGTTAGAAGGAACTATGGCTCCAGGTATGATGACTAGCACGAATACAGGAGTAGATCCTGCAAAATTAAACGGTGGAATGCTACTTGGCGCATTAGACTATACATTTAATAATCATTCTTTTTACGTAGAAGGTGGTTATAAAAATTGGCAAAATTCTGAATTAGCACAGCCTATTACCGAATTAAGTCGTGATATTGGTATGAGGCAAGCATTTTACAATTTTAAAGGCGAAAATACAGACATTAAATTTGGTTTACACGAAACAAAACTTGGAAATTATTTTTTGATAGACGAAAGAATGATTGGTGTTAGTGTAGATAAAAAAATGGGTGCTTTTACTTTATATACAAGAGTAGGAACTGTAATTGATAATTTTGCACGGATGGGGCGTTTTTGTGGAAACAGACATTTATATAGCCTTATTCAAGATGATTTTACTGAAAATATTGGTGAAAAAGTAGCTGAAACAAATTTAGCTGGTTTTGCATTAAATTGGAATCCAAATTATACTAAACCTTCTGAATCAGAGGGCGAAGATGAATTTGGCGAATTTGATGAATTTAGCAGTGGCAGTGAATTTGGTAGTGAGAAACAAAGTTTAATTTCAAATGTAGGTGTGGTTGTTTACAACGAGTTTGGCAAAATTATTCCAGATCATAAATTATATGTGGGTTCGCTTGTTGATTTTAATTTACCTGCAAAATTTATGATTCAAGCTGGTGCAGTTTATCAAAATATGAATTTAAACAATACGCTAGTTTATATTGCAACATTAAAACGCAGTATAACATGGAATTCTGGTTCATATTCTAACTTTGGTGCTGGCTATATTGGAAAATATAATGTGGATGATAATGCTATTTTTCAACCACTATTTAGTAATATGTTTTTGGGAGAAGTTATGCGATTAGATGCAACCGATTTTCCTTTATGGAAAGCAAGTGTAAGCCATAATTTACCTGGAAAATTAAAATTTCATGTAGGGGTAAAAGCTGTAGGACAAATTGAGGCAAATGAAACTTCGGAAATTGATTTAGAGATTGGTTTAAAGCCAGTTAATCACGTAAAAATGACTGCTATATTGAGTAGAATTGAAACTCTTGCATTACCAGATGATATTATGATGGTTCGCATGGAATTGCGAGTAGCATTTTAGTTTTATTTGTTTTGATTTACTAAATCTCACAGTATCGACTATGATATTTATAATTAGATAATTACAGTTTTTAGATGATAGATTTAGTAAATCTTAGCGAACTATTAATTTAGGTAACTTATAAAAACTTAACGAACCATTATAAGTACAGTGCTTAATTTTTTTTATTAGGTACTGTATTTGTATATTTTTACTACATGAAAAGAATATTTAAATATATTTCAGGTTTAGGAGTAAATCAGGAGCAATCTATATATGAACAACGCTCAAATACGCTATTAAATCAGGTTTCACTTTTATTAATACTTTTTTTTGGTTTTATTGCAGTAATGACTGTTATTAAGCTCGATAGTCCAGTTATATTTTTTCTATTCGCAGGAAATGTTCTATTCATAATTTTTACTTTATTTTTAAATCAATACGGATATTCAACTTTATCTAAATATATACTGTCTGGAATAATTCCTGTATCGTTCTTATTTGTTGGGGCTTATGCTAAGTCTATTGGTGTAACCAATAATCTTATGCTCTACCTTTCGCCTCGAATGTTAATTACTATTACAGCTTTTCTCCCCATATTATTATTCGGAATCCATCGTAAAAAGCACATGTTTTTGGCAAGTATTTTACCAACATTGGCTTTTATTTTTTATGATAAGGTGCATAACTTTTTTGGTATTTATGTAGATAAAATACCTGTTGAATCTGAGGCATATCCAGTGTTTTTAGGTATGATAGTTATGTATTTTTTCTCAGTAATAGGAATTATAATTTTTTTACAGCAACTTAATTTTCACTACGAAATTAAACTTTCGAAAAATAATGAAGGACTTAAAAAAGCAAATTATGAAGTAAATGTGAAAAATAATGAGCTTATATCTGCCGAGGAGGAATTAAGACAGCAAAACGAGGAAATAATTACAATAAATAATCATTTAAATGAAAATAAGAGTTTTATAGAGCAGCAAAATACCGAACTAAACAACTTAAAACAAGCTGTAAATCAAAGTGCTATGAGCATTCTGATTACAGATATACAGGGTAATATTATTTATGTAAATAAACATTTCGAAATACTTACAGGATATTCTACAATAGAAGTTTTAGGACAAAAAACTAATGTATTAAAATCGGGTAAACATAACGATGAATTTTATAAATCTATTTGGACTACTGTTTTAGCAGCAAAAACTTGGAGTGGTGAAATTCAAAATAAAAGAAAAGATGGTAGTGTTTACTGGGAATATAATGTAATAAGTCCAGTAATAAATTCAGCAGGCGAAATAAGTAATTTTATTGCATCAAAGGAAGATATTACAGATAAAAAAGAAGCAGAGCAAAAACTTATAGATGCACATAAAATAATAGAAAAGAAGAATTTAGATTTAACAGGGAGCATAAACTATGCAAAAACTATTCAAAAAGCTGTTTTGCCTAAAACTTCTGATTTAAAATTACTTGAAACTGAATCTTTTGTTTTTTTCAAACCCAGAGATGTTGTAAGCGGTGATTTTTGGTATATCGAAAAATTAAATTCTGATAAAGTAATTATTGCAGTGGCCGATTGTACTGGGCATGGAGTACCAGGTGCTTTTCTTACAATGCTTGGTTACAATACTTTACAGTATCTTATTAATGCAGTAAAAATTGTAAATCCATCTGATATACTAAACGAATTACGAAAAAAAATAATTTCAATTTTGTCAGATGGCCGGAAAAACTTTCGTGATGGAATGGATATGGCTATATGCTCATACAATAAAAAGAATTTGACTATTGATTATGCAGGTGCTAATCGTCCATTAATAATTATTAGAAACAACGAAATTATACAATACAAACCAGATAAAATGCCTATTGGATTGTATCATAAGGAAAAACCATACACTTGTAATACAATTCAGCTTCAGAAAAATGATATTGTTTACATGTATAGCGATGGATATACCGATCAGTTTGGAGGCTCAGATAACCGTAAGCTTACTTCTAATAGATTTAAGGAAGTACTTTTAAAAATACATACAAAAACACTTGAAAATCAAAAGGAAATATTGGCTGAATTTTTCAATAAATGGAAAATAGATAATAATCAGACTGACGATGTGATAGTTTTAGGTTTTAAGGTGGAATAGATTTATTTTTAAAAGTTGTATTCGTATTTCTAATTTTTTGAGTTAAATAAAAGAAATTATCTTTGTTTAAAATTTTGCTTATGTTTATATACAATGAAGCTGAAATTCAGCATATAGCCTTACACAAAGTTGGTAATAAAATGCAAGAAGGTGAATTGCATCTTGCAGAAAACAAGCTTGTTTTAAACGATGATTTAAAGTCAATTTTGCAACATTGGTTTTTGGGAGCTTTTAAAAGCGAAGCACATTATAATTTTCAGAAAAGTGAAGATTTACCAAATTATCTGCAACAAATTATTGTTGAATTGTTTGATAACAACGAGCTTACATTTGAAAAATCAAAAGATATAGCAGAGTATCTGTTTCAACAAACAAATCATTCTAAAATAAAATCGGGAGATTTATTTGTGGTTTATTTTACTAATTGTGTAGTAGATGATGAGCTTTGTGATGCAGTAGGTATTTTTAAAGCTGAAAATAAAGATACATTTTTAAAAATATATCCTGATAATAAGGTGTTTACAGTTGATGCTGAAGAAGGAATAAATATTAATAAACTTGATAAAGGCGTACTTATTTTTAATACAGAGGCCGAATTTGGCTATAAAATTAGTTTGGTTGATAATATAAATAAAACAGTTGAAGCGCAATACTGGAGACAAGAATTTTTGAATGTGGCTCAGCGAAACGATGAGTTTTATCAAACACAATCTTATCTTGATATGTGTAAAGGTTTTGTTAATCAGGTTTATAATTCTGAGAATAATATTGAGCGTACCGAACAGATTGATATGCTGAATAAAACAGCAAATTATTTTGAGGAAACTGATAATTTTGATATTGACGGTTTTCAGAATGATGTGATTGGAGAACCTGAAGTTATAACTGCGTTTAAAGATTACAAACAGCTTTATTCAGAAGAAAATGACATTCCATTAGAGAAAGAGTTTAAAATATCACAACAGGCAGCTAAAAAGTACAAAAACAAGTTTAAAAGTGTACTAAAGCTTGATAAAAACTTCCATATTTATATTCATGGCGATAGAAAGCGTATTGAAAAGGGATTTGATGAGGCTAAAAGCTTGAACTATTATAAAGTTTTCTACGAAGACGAGCAATAGCACTTTTGACAATTTATTATTTTTATCATTAAAGAGATTTTAGTATTCTATTTTTTTATTAAATTATGGTAAACCTTAAAACTTAGAGAAATGAATATTGATGAGTATTATCAGAAAGTTGAAAATGTTATTAAAAAATTAGGTGTTGATCCTGCAACTACGCGAAACGAAAATAAACCTGGACAATGGAATTTAAAAAAGGGTTCTGCAACTGTTTGGGTAGATGTTATTAGAGTTAAAGACAAAGAATATGGTTATTTTCAGTGTATGGCACCTATTTGCCGTATTCCAAATGATAGAAAGGAAGAATTTTATAGAGAAGCATTAGAAATTAATCATAAACTTTATGGTGTAGCATTTACTATCTATAAAGATGATCTTTTTATCAAATCAATTAGAGAGCTTGCTGGAATTGATGAAAGTGAGATTTTATTTACATTTAACCGAATTGGCAATTATGCTGATGAGTATGATGATTTTTTTCAGAATAAGTATTTAAAAGATGCTGGTTCGCCACCTGCATAGATAGCAAAGCGAGTGTTATAACAGTTTTTATATTAAGCTATAAGTGTTTTAAAGTTATTAATGCGAGTAATTAGGCTGTTTTTTAGTCTAACTTGTCGCATTAATAACTACAAAACTTATAGCTTAATAAAAAAACTGTAATAACACTAGCTTTGCTGTCTACGCAGGTGGTGAGCCTGCATCTTTTAAATACTTATTCTGAAAAAAGTCATCATACTCATCAGCATAATTGCCAATTCGGTTAAATGTAAATAAAATCTCACTTTCATCAATTCCAGCAAGCTCTCTAATTGATTT
>DAOVUO010000063.1 GCA_030632545.1 Bacteroidales bacterium | reverse complement strand
TATGTTGGATATAAAGAGCTTTTACTTAAAGCTTTAATCATAGATAAATGGAATAATGTGAAAATTAGCAATGAAGTAGGACTTTCGGAATATTTTGATATTGAATATAACAGCTTTCCTCTGAAAAGCATTAAATTACTGCGGAAAAACACAATCGCAGTTACTAAAAATAGCCTAGAATTTCCTTTAATAATAAGAAAATGGAAAATTGGCGATTATTTCTATCCTTTAGGAATGAAAGGAAAAAAAAGTATAAGTGATTTTTTAATTGACATTAAATTAAATCCATTTGAAAAGCAAAAAGTAAGGCTTCTTATAAATTCAAAGGATGAAATTATTTGGGTAATAGGCTATCGTTTAGATAATCGACTTAAAGTGAGCGATTTTAGTGAAAATTTATTAAGTATAAAAACTAAAAAAACCTAGTAATTTTTACTAGGTTTTTAATTTATATTCAATTAGTTGCGATTTAAGCCATTTAAGTCATCGTAGGCTATTTTCAAACGTTCAATAAGTGATTTTTCGCCTTCGCGTAACCAAACTCTTGGGTCGTATTTTTTCTTATTTGGCTTATCAGCACCATCAGGATTACCAATTTGCGCTTGCAAATAAGCTTCGTTTGCAAGATAAAATTTACGAACACCATCCCAGAAAGCCCACTGTGTATCAGTATCAATATTCATTTTAATAACGCCATAAGAAATTGCATCACGAATATCTTTTTGCTCAGAGCCCGAACCTCCATGAAAAACAAAATTTACAGGATTATCTATAGTATTGTATTTTTCCTTGATAAATGCTTGCGAATTTTTAAGAATTATTGGCGAAAGATTTACATTTCCAGGTTTATAAACACCATGTACATTACCAAATGAAGCTGCTATTGTAAACCTATGGTTTATCTTGCTTAATTCAGAATATGCATAATCCACTTCGGAAGGCTGAGTGTATAATTTTGAACTATCAATGTCGGTATTATCAACACCATCCTCTTCTCCTCCAGTTACACCTAACTCAATTTCTAGAGTCATGCCCATTTTTGCCATTCTTTCCAAATACTTTTTAGAAATACTAATATTTTCCTCCAATGGCTCTTCCGACAAATCAATCATGTGCGAACTATAAAGAGGCTTTCCAGTAAGCTTAAAATGCTCTTCGCTTGCATCTAATAAACCATCAATCCAAGGAAGTAATTTTTTTGCTGCATGATCAGTATGTAATATCACTGCAACTCCATAATACTTTGCCATTTGGTGTACATGATGAGCAGCACTCACACAGCCAGCAATTGCAGCTTTTTGTCCTTCGTTTGAAATACCTTTTCCGGCATAAAAAACACCACCACCATTTGATAATTGCACAATTACAGGCGAATTAACTTCCTTGGCGGCTTCTAAAACTGCATTAATTGAATCTGTACCTATTACATTTACAGCCGGAATTGCAAATTTGTTTGCTTTAGCATAAGCAAATATTTCTTGAACTTGGTCACCAGTCATTACACCAGCACCTACTTTTTCTAATATTCCCATGTGTATAGAATTAAATTAACTACAAATTTATGAAATTAAGAGTAAACCGCAATTGTTAAATACAAATTATTTTTCATTTATGATATGTACAACTCTTTGTGGAAATGGAATTTCGATTTTTGCTTTGTCAAGTACATTTTTACACTTATTCATAACATCAAAATAAGCAGTCCAATAATCCTCAGGCTTTACCCAAAGCTGTATTGCTAAATTTATCGAACTATCAGCATACGCATTTACACCAACATAAGGCGGTGTTGATTTTAAAACACTTGCCTCATTTTCAATAAGCTCTAATAATACTTTTTTTGCAAGTTCCAAATCAGCATTATACGAAACACCTAATTCTAAATCTATTCTAATTTTACCCAATGCACTATAATTTTTAATCCTTCCATTCGAAAGTTCTGCATTTGGTATAGTAACTACCTCATTCTGAAATGTAATTATTTCAGTAACAAACAACTGCATTGATTTGACATGTCCCGTATGTCCCTGAGTTTCAATCAAATCGTTTACTTTAAAAGGCTTAAGCATTAATATAAGTAGCCCTCCTGCAACATTTGCTAAAGTACCTTGTAGAGCCAAACCAATTGCTAAACCAGCTGTACCTAATATAGTTAAAAACGTGGCTGTTTGCACGCCCATTAATGCTGTTGCACTAATTATAACAATTATTTTTAATGTCCAACCAAGTAAATCTATCAAAAAATGACTTACAGTTCCATCAATTTTTTTCTTATCCGAACGCTTAGTAAGAATCTTTATTAATAAATTTGTAAGCTTCCAACCAATAAAAAACAAAAGCAATGCACCTAAAAAACTTGGGGCAAAATCTATAGCGAAATTAAAAAAGCTTTCGGCTAATTTCTGTAAACGTGTTAATTCATTCTCCATAATATTCTACAAAATTATTTTCTGTTTCAATTAGCTTAACCGAATAAAGTTTAGCTCCTAATTTATTTATATCTTCCTCCAATTCATTCCAAATAGCAACAGCTAAATTTTCACTTGAAGCAAGTTTTCCCGTCATAAATTCAACTTCTAAGTTAACATTTTTATGATCTAATTTTGAAGTTACTTTCTCCTTTATAATTTCGCTTAATAATTTTAGATTTATAACAAATCCTGTTTCTGGATTAAGCTCACCTTTAACTGTAACAAACAGCTCATAATTATGTCCATGCCAATTAGGATTTGAACATTTACCAAATACTTGCATATTTTTCTCATCGTTCCATTCCGCTCTAAATAATCGATGAGCAGCATTAAAACGCTCTCGGCGTGTTATATGTACCATAATTTATTAACTTTCTTGTATAATCAATAGTTCCACGATGTTTGAGGCATGCTGGCACATTTTTGTAATTATTTCCCAATTTAGTCGGAAATAAACAATAACGAAAACCTTGACAAAATTTACCAAGCCATTGATAATACAATAATATAAAAATAATTTGAGCTTATTGATACACTACTGGATTTATGATTGTCGATTTATGACTTATTATCAGTTATTCGTAATTTATTGAAAGGCTAAGGCAAACTTGCAATTTTCACAAAATAATCTATAAAATTTTTATGCAAAGTAGATTTTTCCTTTAAAAAAACTAGTTGAATATTTAAAGGCAGTGATTTCCCCGAAATTTCATACAATTCGCCTAATAATAACTCATTTTGAATAAAGATAGTTGGGATGTAGCTTAATAAAGTGCTTTTTTTTACTAATTCAATTATAGACAAATAATTGTTTAATTGACACACTGTTATATCTTGCAAATTCTCAATTTTATTGATTTGGCTATCAATTTTATTAGCTACAAATTTTAAATTGTGCAAATCATTTTCACTAACATTCTGCGATGAAACAAGAGCAATTTCAGTTTTCAAAAGCTGACATGACTCAATATTATCTATTTCACACTCATTAAAAATAATTCCAAAATCTAATTCATCATTTTGAAGTTTTATCAATAATTCATCTTGCGTAAATAATTGTATATTTATTTTCCAAGGTAAATATTTTGAATTACTCAATAATTTTGCTACTAAAAATTCGCTTATTTCGCTTGTAATTCCAATTTTTAAATACTTAGTTTTTACCGATAAAAGACTCAATTCATTATTTAACTCTGAATATGTATTTATAATTTTTGAAGCATACACAAATAGCAATTCTCCAGCCTTTGTAAGCTCAATATTATTAGCAATTCTATTAAAAAGCGGTGTTTTATAGTGCTCTTCAAGTGCTTTTATATGCTTTGTTACGGCTGGTTGCGATATTGACAAAAGCTCAGCCGCTTTGGTAAAACTCTTTTCTTTAGCTGTTGTGTAAAATACTTCTAATCTGAAGTTTATCATTATGTATATACTCTATTATTAAAATTAGTATAAAAAAAAATCATATATTTTGAGTTAAAAATAGCCATTTTCTAAATATTTATGTAATTTTATTAGCTAACTAAAACAAAAAAACTTATGAAAAGCAAATTATTATATCTCCTACTTGCACTATTTCTTGTAATTTCTGCTTGTAACGATGAGGAAGAAGACGTAATTCTTGAGCGTGGTGCATTAATTAGTTATTTTAGTGGCAGTGATTTTTCTGTGACTTACTTAGAGTCTCTTTTTAACATATTTTTAGGCGATGAATCTTCGAGAATAGACTATAAATACGCTGTTCAGCTTATAAGCCTTAAATATCAAACAATTGATCCTATGGGAAATCCAATTCAGGCATCAGGCCTAGTTGTTATTCCTAATTCAAGTAATGCAAAGCCTTTATTAAGTTTTGCACATGGTACTATTCTAAATAAAAATGATGTACCCTCTATGGCTGGTGGCGGAAGAGAAGCAGGACTGCTATATGGTTCAGAAGGTTATGTCACAGTTTTAGCAGATTTTATAGGACTAGGTTCAAGTGAAGGTTTACACCCATATATGCATGCCGAAAGTGAAGCAACTGCATCTATTGATATGTTACGAGCTACACAACATTTGTGTAAAGATTTAAACGTAACGCTAGATGGTAGACTTTTTATTACAGGATATTCTCAAGGTGGCCACGTTGCTATGGCTACTCACAAATATATACAAGAAGAGTATTCTAGCGAATTTACGGTTACTGCTTCTGCACCATTAGCAGGGCCTTTTGATGTTTCAGGAATTATGCTCGACACTTTATTGCTTCAAAAAGAATTTATAGAGCCTGCATTTTTGCCTTATATGCTTTTTGCTTATAATCCAATTTACAAACTATTTGATGATATAAATTCAATTTTTGTTTCGCCCTATAATACAAGTTTAGAAACTTATATTTTTGAAGGTACTACCTCTAATTTAGTTGATGTTTCAGCAATTTTACCTGAATCTCGAATTCCTTCTGCTATACTAAAAACTGATATTTATGAAGCCATTAGAGATGATGCAAATCATCCTGTACGTGAAGCATTAGCAGATAATAACTTATATGATTGGAAGCCAGAAGCACCAGTGTTTTTAATTCATTGCGATGGCGATATAACTGTACCTAGTACAAATTCCAAAAAAGCCTATGAATATTTTATAAGAAATGGGGCTACAAATGTTGATATATATAATCCTTCAGATTCATTAGGTCATATTGGATGTGTAGTTCCTGCGATTATAAAATCCCTAGAATGGTTCAATACATTTAACTAATTAATGGAAAATTAAAGTTTTTTTTATAAATTGCTAAACAAATACAATAATACAATTTTATGTCCGACAAGCGATTTAAACCTAAAAGTACAAAAGTATATTCGTCCAACGAATGGATGGTAGATTCAACAAAAAAATATAGAACCGTATTTGATAAAGCTGAAATTTCATATATATGGGCAGAATTTTCTGTGTATAACAAACTTTTTGATGAAAAAGACTGGAAAGATACTTTCCGACTTAAAGCTTTTAATAAATCTAAAAGAACGGAAGAACTCTGCAATCAAGACGAAGAAATAAAAGTTTCAAAAGATAAAAACATCGTTTATTTCCGCAAAGGATGGGGAACTGAAGAAAAAGGCGGTTTTTGGGACGACGGGGAATATGTATGGGAAGCACATATAGGCGAAAACCTTGTTGATGTGGTTACTTTTTTTGTTAATGATATTGGTTTAGTCACAGATAAGAAAAATCCCTATTTTTCGGTAGTTAGTGTTAAACTGTATAATGGCCCACATTCTGGTTGGGATATTGCAAAAAAAGACAGGAAATACCTGAAAAAATTCAAACGTGATACTACGCAATACATTTGGGTTGAATTAGTTATAAGGCCAAAAGTAAACAAACAATTTAAGGCCGAATTCTTCTTCAATTTTTTTGATGATGCTGGTCAGCCTAAATCAAAAATGACACTTGTAGATGATATTCCTGCCGGGAAAAAGGGCAAATTATATACTTTAAATCGTGGATGGGGAAGTGAATCAACAGGCACGTGGAAAGATGACAAATATTCGGCTGAAATTGTTTTTAATGATAATTTAATGGCTGCTCTTAATTTTGAAGTTGGTGATAAGGAAATTAAAGGTGTTCCAAAATTAATGGTGACTAAAGAAGAACTTATCAAAGAGAGTCATAAAACTCCTGAATCGGAAGAGGAGAAATCATTGGATGAACTTTTAGCTGAATTAAATAGCTTAATTGGACTAGAGGACATAAAAAAGAAAATCAAGGACCATCTGCATTATATTGAATTTATTCGATTACGTAATGAAAAAGGATTTGATGAAGCAGATAAAATCAGTCTTCACAGCGTTTTTACAGGAAATCCAGGCTCAGGAAAAACTACTGTTGTGAAAATGCTTGGTAAAATATACAAGCAAATGGGATTACTATCTAAAGGTCATGTTTTAGAGGTAGATAGAGCCGATTTAGTAGGCGAATTTATTGGACAAACAGCTCCTCGTACAAAAAAAGTAATTGAGCAAGCCCGAGGTGGGATTTTATTTATTGATGAAGCATACAGCCTCGCAAGAGCTAAGGACGACCCAAAGGATTTTGGTAAAGAAGTAATTGAAATGGTGATAAAGGAAATGTCTGATGGTGAAGGCGATATTGCTATTATGGTGGCGGGATATCCTCGTGAAATGGATAATTTTTTGAATTCTAACCCTGGTTTACGTTCTCGTTTTAATTATTATTTTGTTTTTGACGATTATTTACCAGCCGAATTACTCGAGATTGCGCTATTTGCAGCTAATAGACGTTCAGTAGAGTTTAATACGGCTGCTTTAGATGAAGTAGAAAATATTATTCAAGAAGCATACCGAAATAGAGATAGTAGTTTTGGAAACGCAAGGTTTGTTTATTCTATAGTAGATGAAGCTAAAATGAATATGGGCTTAAGATTAATGAAAAAGAAAAATCTTAAGAAATTAAGCAGAAAAGAACTAATGAATGTTACGCTTAAGGATATTCAAAACTTAAAGAAAATCAACAAAATACGTAGGCCTAAAATAAAACTAGATGAGCGCTTACTAGCTGATAGTCTTCAAGAGCTAAATACAATGATTGGCTTAGAAAATGTTAAATCTGAAATTAGTGATATTGTAAGACTAGTGCGTTATTATCGTGAGACAGGAAAAGACGTGCTTAATCGTTTTGCTTTACATACTGTATTTGTGGGAAATCCGGGAACAGGAAAAACTACCATTGCACGTTTAATCGGAAAAATATACAAAGCTTTAGGAATACTCGAACGTGGTCATTCAGTTGAAGCAGATAAAGAATCGCTTGTTGCTGGATATTCTGGACAAACAGCTATTAAAACAAAAGCAAAAATAGACGAAGCCATGAACGGCGTATTGTTTATTGATGAAGCTTATGCCTTAGACGATTCATCTTTTGGAAATGAGGCTATAGAAGTAATTCTTAAAAACATGGAAGACCATAGAGGTAAATTTGCTCTAATTGTTGCTGGTTATCCTGATAATATGCATAAATTTTTAAACTCAAATCCAGGACTTCGTTCTCGCTTTGACAGAACTTTTGAATTTGCAGATTATGTACCAGAAGAATTATTAAAAATAGCAGAATTTATGCTCAAACGCTATGATTTATTCATGGATGAGGGCGGAAAAATTTATCTTGAAGTATATATCGACGAGATTTTTAAAGGACGTGATAAATATTTTGGAAATGCACGCGAAATTCGAAAAATGATTGATGATATTGTAAAAAAACAAAACTTACGTCTGGCATCAATGAAGGCAGAAGATCGTACAATAAAACTTATGGAAACAGTGACTATAGCTGATGTTGCACATTTTGAATACAAAAATAAATCTCAACAAAATAAGGGCATTGGTTTCTAAACAAAATAGCTTTTTATCAACATTATATTAAACTGTTTATTTATAGTCTTTTATTTTTGTTATAATGATGTTTTTTTACACTTATCAACATCTTATCAACAAAAATAAGGGACTATTTTTATAAGTGAACTTATAAAAACTTTTGTGCTTATTATTTACCATTATCTTTGTATTACTAAATAGAGCAAAATGTCTCCAATATATATTGACTACAGTAACACACAAATTCTTTTGGCTGGAGGTAGCGAATACCACGACGAACCTACTCTACTTCCACTTCAAAATGTAAAATCAAGTGTTCAGCAATTCCACAAAACATTGCTCGACAATGATATTTTTGGTATTCCAAATGAGAATATTACAATATCGCTAAACGATACAAGAAAACAATTAAATAGAAAAATTAGTCAACTTGTAGACCATACACAAAAACAAGCAAATACACTTATTCTATATTTTAGTGGTTATGGCGTTTTATCGCAATCAAATAATGCATTTTACTTGGTAGCTTCTGATACAAATTTACGTTACCTAGAAGATGAAGGTATTAGTTTACAGAGTATTAAAAATAAATTATCTCAATCAAAAGCAAGCAAAAAAATACTTATACTAGATGCCTTATTTCGTAGTATATCAGGAAGTGAAGCCATTCAAACTAATGCTTTTTCAGAATTTGAATATTTTGATGATGTTTTTGTACTCACAAATACTGTGGATAACGCAAATAGTTTTCACGATTATTTTAGCCCCGAGAGTCCAACTTTCCTTACTGATAAAATAATTCAGGCCGTAAAATCAGGTTTAAATAATGATAATCCATTTTTGAGCACATCTGAATTAGGATTACTTGTGGAAAATATCTATCAAAATGAAAATTTATCACCATTACCTAAAAGCTATGGAAATTCTCGTACACGAGATATATTATTTTGTAAAAATTTAAAATTTGACAGTAATATAGAACAGTCAGATTCTGAGGAAGATAAAGCATGGTTGAGAGCACAAGAGGAAAATAATGCTTATGTTTATGATGACTATATTGATAAATATCCGAAAGGAAAATATGTTGCCATTGCTATTGAACATCTTAAACGAATTGAAGAAGACGATGAATCGTGGCTAAAAGCTAGACGTAAAAATTTACTATTTTCATATCGTGAATACCTTTATAATTATCCAAACGGCGTTCATAAAGAAGAAGCTTTAAAAAGAATCAAGGAAATTAAATTAAACGGTAGAAAAATCAAATTCCAACAAGATTTAGCTACTGCATTAGAGGAAACAAAGTTAGATATAATCACAAAAGATGATAGTAAGCAAAAAAAACAAAAAAAGACTCGCCAGAATCAGAATTTTGCTATGATAGATAGTTTTATTCGCAACGAAAAAAAAATAGTACCATCTACACAAATCAATATTTCTAACGAAGATTTATCGTCTAAAGCAATAGAAGAAAGCGATGAAATTATTACTGAAGTACTTGCAAAATTGCTTGTAAAACAAAAAAGTTTTTCAAAAGCGGCTGATGCCTATAAAAAATTGGCAAAAAAATATCCTAAAAAGAAAAAATACTTTTTAGCTAAAATTAATGAACTTAAAAATTTATAATAAAAAGTTCTACTACTTAAGTTAAGTTTTAAGTTTCGAGTGCTAAGTTTTAAGTTTAAAAAGTTAAAATGCAGAATATCCAGCAGTTATACTTAATAAAGATATTTTTGCAAATAATTATCATTCAATATCTTACAAATATTTAACTAAACAATTTCTAACTATATTCTTTCACCTCTAATTCCTTTTTCATAACCATCAGTCCATTCATGGCTAAAGCACGCATTTCATCTTCGCCTGGATATACATGTACAGGTGCAATTTTATGTACACGTTCAATTA
>DAOVUO010000034.1 GCA_030632545.1 Bacteroidales bacterium | reverse complement strand
GGCATCGCTGCTAAAGTTGTAAATAGAGAGGTGAATAAGGCAGGCTTAGTGGATATTTTAGGTGAAATTGATGAGTATAATGCAACAGGTGAGCAGCAGAAAAAGCTTGATGTATTTGCAAATGAAAAGTTTATTAATGCATTAAGGGGTAGTAGTGAGTGTTGTGGTATTGCATCCGAAGAAAATGAAGGAATTGTTACCTTTGATGATGATTTGGCTAATGATGGAAGATATGTAGTAACTATGGATCCATTAGACGGTTCATCTAATATTGATGTAAATGTTTCGATAGGTACTATTTTTGCTATTTATAGGCGAGTTACTCCTAAAGGTCATAAGGCAGGAATGGAGGATTTCTTACAAGAAGGCACTAAGCAAGTAGCTGCGGGATATATAATATATGGAAGTTCAACAATGCTTGTATATACTACTGGACGAGGTGTAAATGGATTTACTTTAGACCCATCTATTGGTGAGTTTTGTTTATCACATTCTAATATTCAAATTCCACAGAATGGAATAATCTATTCTATAAATGAAGGTAATTATATAAAGTTTCCTCAAGGAGTTAAAAAATTTATTAAATATTGTCAAGAAAATGATAAGCCAACAAACAGACCTTTTACTTCACGTTATATAGGTTCGTTGGTGGCTGATTTTCATAGGAATTTGCTAAAAGGTGGTATTTATATTTATCCAGAAACGGCAAGTAGTCCAACGGGTAAGTTAAGATTGTTGTACGAGTGTAACCCTATGGCTTTTGTTATTGAACAAGCGGGGGGGCTTGCTACAGATGGAAGAGGAAATAGAATACTCGATATTCGTCCTGATTCTCTGCATCAGCGAGTACCTTATTTTGTTGGTTCTCGTAAATTAGTTAATTTGGCTAGTGAATTTATGGAGGAATATAAGGCTAAACCACCGCGCCAACTAGCAGCAAAAAATAAAACTCATAAATAAATTATAAAAAGAGATTACCCTTGGTAGTCTCTTTTGTTTTAGATACGGTACTATCAAAAAGATAATTCAATTAGTTCTATCCTAGAGCTACTTGCTTCTTTTATTTTTACAAAAAACTGGTCAATTTTATGTGTTTCACCTTGTAGTGGAATATAGCCTAAATTAACAACTATAAATCCTGCAATAGTTTCGTAGTCAGAAGATACTGGTAGTTTGATTCCGTATTTAGTGTTTATATAGTCAATTTCTAAACGAGCCGAAAATAGAAAGCTAGTTTCGTTAATTTGTTTTTCAATAAATTCTTGTAAATCGTGCTCATCCTCAATTTCGCCAAAAATCTCTTCCACAATGTCTTCCATAGTAACAATACCAGAAGTGCCTCCAAACTCATCAACTACAAGAGCCATGCTTTTATGCTGTTGAATAAATTTGTTTAGCATTTTTTTTGCATTCATTGTTTCGGGGACAATAATAAGATTTTTGAGTTTTTCGCTTATTGTACGAGGTTTTTTAAATAGTTCGGAATGATGAAAATAGCCAACAATATTGTCAATAGATTCCTCATAAATTAGTATTCTTGAATATCTGGAAGTTGTGAATTTTTCCTTTAGATCTTCAATGGATTTATTTATTTCAATTGCTTCCAATTCTGTACGAGGAATCATACATTCTCTAATTTTTATATTTGAGAAATCAAGTGCATTTTGGAATATTTTTATTTCATTATCAATGTTGTCTTCAGGCGTTTCTTGCTTATTAATTTGTTCTACAAAATGGTTTAAATCAACTTTTCCAAACACTACTCTGTGATTTTTATCATTTAAATTAACTTTAAATAAAAACCGTAATATAATATTGGAGCCTAAAATGGTTATTTTTGCTATTGGATAGAAAAAGATAATAAATGCAGCAACTGGAATAGCAAAAAAATCAATTGCTTTATTAGCATTATTCCTAAAAACTGTTTTGGGGAGAAATTCTGCAGTAATGAGTATAATTAATGTCGAAATTATAGTTTGAATCAATAAAATACTAATTTCACTTTGAGAAATCAGTGAAATAATTGGTTTGAGCGCTTCGCCCATAGAAATACCATAAATTACAAGGGCTATATTGTTGCCAATGAGCATTGTGGCTATGTAGAGCGCATCGTTATTTGTGAAAAGTTCAAATAATGATGCTTTAAAATTCTCATTTTTCTTATTAATTTCTATTTGTAATTTATTAGAAGATACATAAGCAATCTCCATTCCTGAAAAGAAAGCTGAAAATACGAGTGAAACAAGTATAACAAAGATTGATTCCATTAATTTTCGTTTTCTTCTTTTATTCTATTGTTTCGTCTAAGAAAATGCATAAAAAGAGCAACAAGAATAAAAGCACTAAATAGTAAAGTGTTTTCCCAATTTTGATAAACTATATTCTGAATAACAATTAGTAAACTCAGACCAGCAATTATTAACCAAATAATTTCAAGTATCCTAGAGGCCTTGTTTTGAATGTTTTTATTCATTATTAAGTAGCATTATTTATTCTCTTTAACATTGATTATTCCTGAAACATTTTTAAAACTATATTCAGTAAAATCAAAGTTAGAAATAAAACCCCTTTTTCCAGAAATTTCAGTACCATCTTGTGTCGTAATTTTTACATACTCGTCGGAATACATTTTCTGGGAATTTTCGTCAGCATACATTAAATTTGTCGTAAGTTTGTCACCATCAGGGTTTATCATCTCTACATTATCACGAACTTCCCATAGCTTTTTGTTCATGTAATATTTGGCATAATCGGCATTTAATGTTGATTGAAGTTCCCCCTCTTCACTGTAAAAGAGTACTTTAATTCCCTTTTTAAATTCATTATACGGCGCATCTTTATTCCAGCTGTATTGTTCGAGAAGTGGTGCAAAAAGCTTCATTTCTAATCGTCCATTTTTTGTGTAGTTTACAACAATATTTTCTGCTGTGGCCGAAGGACGTTTATCTATGTCTGTAATTAATTTTATCTTGTCAATATTATTTTCACAAGAAACAAAAAAAACGATTCCCACAAGGAGAATCATTCTTTTTAAATTATTTAATATGTGCCTTTTCATATATTTATAATCTGTATGAAACTTGTCTATTAACGAGAATTTTAATCATTTCATTTGTGTGTAAATTATTATCTCAGTTATTAGCAGTTTCATTTCATTTAAAATCTAGCTTTTGTATTACTTTGAATCCAACAACCAACTTTTACAGTCTTCCCCGCTGTAACAGAGTGCATAAATGCTTCCTCTTTGTTTGGGTAACGTGGTTTATATGAGTTAATATATTTATTTGCTTGAGCCGCTATTGAAGGATCTGCATTTTTTGCTTTATTAAGCATATCAACTGCAACCCAATAAACTTGTGCTTGCTCAAATGAATTTGAACCACATGATTTTTCACTAGCAGCGTACATCATTGCTATCATAATATATGCTTGTCCAAAATCAGCTTTTAATGAAATTGCTTTTCTAGCGTATGTTCTTGCTTGCGAATATTTACCCATTTCTTTGTGAGCATAAGCCATTTGATAGTTAAATTTTGCTTGGCTTTCAGGATTTTGACATTTATCTAAAGCTTCAGTATAATACTTAATCGCATTCTCATAATTTTTTTGCTTCAAATATCTTGTTGCAATACCTCCAGCTGCTAAAGCCGATGGCTGTACAGAATATAGTTGTTTCGACATTTCAAAATGCAATTCACTTTCATCACATCCTTGTCTGTTTAGTAGTTTGAGCGTGTTTATAAGGAATGCAGTATCTTGTTTATTTTCTTCTTTAGCAAATTTAGGTTCATTTATTGCTATTAATGCCTCGCAATTAGCAGCACCACTATTCGCAAAATGAAGTTCTATCCCTTTTTGAGCCATTTTTATGATATCAGATTCTTTCTCAGTTGACGAAGCGTCTAATGCTTTTGTAACTAAATCGCTTAAAGTATTATATGTTTTAATTACTTTAGCTGCATCCACAATTACAGCACCGCTGTTGTCTTTAGTTTCTCTTTTAAACAATTCTGCAGTAGTTTGCATGAATACAAGCATAACAGCAGGAGATGATTTTTCAGTTTCAAGAGTAATACTTTTCTCCAAAATATTATCTGCCTCTATAATTGCTGCCGGACGATATTTAAGCAAGTTGACAGCCTTTCTTCCTAATACATAACCTTCTTGGTTGAAGTATTTTATCCTTTGGTCATACATAATCATTAAGGTATCAACAAGATTCTCTTTTCTTTCAGCATTACTTTCTTTCTCAATTAAACCTTGAATAATACTTTCGCCAGTTGTGTATATCGCTTTGTGGGCACGAGGACTATATAAAAAAGAGTATGTCCATGGTGCATAGGCCTCATCGAAATGATTTTGCTTTTTGAATTCAATAAATAATGAAATTGTACGCTGAGCTGTTCTTGGGTCAATGCCAAATTGAGTTTTATCAGCCATAAAATCTCTTAAATCATTTTTAGCAAGTTCCATCATTGTTACTAGTTCATCATGAGCTCTTTGTGGTTCTTTTTTGAAAATCTTTCCTTTAAAATCTTTTTTCTCAAAAAATACAAGAACTGGATCTTTGGGGTCGATTTCAAATGAGCTCATATCTTGTAAACCTGCATCCAGATTATTGTTTAGCTCTCTTATCTCAGATGTTTTTGATGCATCCACAGTCCCGCTTAATGTTTGTGCTCTAACAGATTCTACTAGACTTGGAAATCTTGCATTAAATGTTGTTTTTACTTCTTCACTTTGTGCGAAACTAGGATTAGTAGCTATAAAACTAAATACTAGTAGCACAATTACTTTCAAATACAGATTTGTCTTCATACCAATTGCAAAAATTAATTAATCAAATTTACGTTTAATAAACCATACATCGCCTAATGAAAGGTCTATATGTATGTTTGTGTAATATTCTTCAAGTGTGTTAGGTTCGTAGGTTGAGCGTTTTCCCATATTTACTGTAAAGTTGACAATCGTGCTGGATACTTTTATTGGTATTCCTACTCCAAAGCCAATTCCATAATCAAGTAATGGGTTGTTGTTGATATTTATATTCGTTTGTTTATAGTAAACGCCAAAACGGTACCTAATGTTTCGCCAAATTTGTGGTGCACCCAAACTTGGTATGATTTCAGAACCTAAAGCGTAGCCATATTCAGTGTTGTAGCTAGATATATTTTCATCTAAAAAAAATGCATTTTTCCAATCACGAAGATAATAATCGGCACTTAGCGTTAATTTTTTGCCTTTTTTTATACTTAATCCACCAGAAAAGTATTGAGGAAGTTCAACTAACTGTTCATCTGCTTCTACAAAATTTAAGGTGTCGCTAAATTGCATCCCATTAATTAGTAAATAATTTATTGAATTGTAGTTAGATGATGCTTTTAAGTCGGTTTTATTCTCAAATGTACCCCCTAATACAATTGAAATATCTTTAAATAGAGTGTCGTAGTATTGTACTCCTATCCTATAATTAAATTGATGAAAGTAGGCTGCTTTAGTATTTATTAAGGTGCTTTGGAAATTGTCGCTAAAAACCGTAGCAGTACTCAAAGTTTTGCTACTTCCATACAGGAAATTTGCATTAATACCAATAGATATTCTTTTGAATAGCTCAAAGGAATTACCAATATAAACCGCATTTAATCCACCATTTCCATGGTAAATAATTTGTGTGGAATCAATATCTGAGATACTTTCATTGTGTGTGATATTGTAGCCAAGCACACTGTAAGGGATTAAGCCAAAGCTAGCCGACCACCATTTTGTTACTGGAAATTGTGCGGCAAAATAACTTAAATTGCCATCTCCAGTATACACTTCATTTCCTGCTTCTTTGTAAAGACTATTTTTGTTTTGTAGTCCAAATTCTAATAAAAAACTTTGATTTCGAGTTGCAGTATACGACGCTGGATTTGCTATATTAATATTTGCTGGACTTCTTAACGAAGAAAAAACACCCCCTTGAGCCAAGTTGTAAGGTGTTTGAAACTGAGTAAACTCACCTAGTCCAAAACGTGAGAATGGCGAGTTTGTAGAGCTCTGAGCATTGCTTATAAGTGTACTTAACACTATGAGTATGCTTGTAATAATTACTGTTTTACGCATTATAATCTAAAATTCTGTTTAATCCTAAAAGTACCAAATTTGGTTCTGCAAAGATGGATTTTTTTAGTTTATTATCAAAGTAAAAGGCATCCCCACCAGTAAGTATCACTTTTAAATTATGGTATTTTAACGAAGTTTGGTTAATATATTCATTGATTTCGAATAAAATACCATTTTGTACGCCCGCTAAAATAGCATCATTCGTGTTTTTTGCTATAAATGGTGCATTAAAGTTAGGTTCTAGTAATGGTAGTTTATCAGTAAATTGATGTAGTGCCTTAAATCTCATATTCAGCCCTGGCGAGATATTCCCACCAATATATTCATTATATTCATTGATAATGTCAAATGTAATGGCAGTTCCTGCGTCAATAGCAAGTATATTTGCTTTTGGAAAAATTTGATTAGCACCTATAATTGCAGCCAAACGATCTTTTCCTAGAGTTGATGGGCTTTCATACAAATTTAATATGGGAATATTGGTTTGTTCGTTAAACAATGTATATTCTATATCATGTTTGTTAAGTACTAATAAAATCTCTTTGGGGATATCTTTTACGGCACTAATAATTATTTTTTTATTTTTTTTACAATCTTCTATTATTGTGTTTATTTGTGCTGATAATTGGTTTGTATAAGAAAATGCTTGTTGAAACATTATTGAATTGTTTTCAAAAATACCAATTTTAATTTTTGTGTTGCCAGAATCTATTACAATATTAACCATTTGAAAAAGAGTGATTTAGTGAATTAGTAAATGCTTTATAAATAAAGTTTATTGTGTTTTTTTAGAAAAATTAATCGGCCAAAAATAAAAAAATCTTTTATAATATTGTTCATTGATGAAATTTTGTGTATAATTATGTTTTAAACACAAAGCTATTATCATTTTGTGAGAGTTTATGAGTGTACCTAAGAAAATACTGATTGTAGAGGATGACAGAATGCTGTGTACTATCTTTAATATGTTTATTAATGAGTTAGGTTATCAGCTTATGGGTTTTTCTTCTGATGGAGAAGATGCTTTAATTCAAATTAAAAAGGAAAAACCTGATGTTATTCTTATGGATATACATCTAGAGGGGAAACTTGATGGTATTGAGACTACAAAAATTATTCAGAAAAAGTATGATATCCCAATAATATTTGTGTCGAGTGACGTTGAAGAGCAAACTATAAAAAATGCTATTTTGGATAATACTTATGGTTTTTTGGTAAAGCCAATTTATAAAGATTCATTGGGTGTGACAATTGAATTTGCATATACAAAGCATTTACTTGATAGAAAAAACCGTAAGAAGTAATGTTTTTTGATTAAGTGATTGAATGCAAGTCAGTTTTGAAAAATTAGATAGTTTACTCGAAGATTTCACTTCTATTTATAGTGTAAATTCATTTTGTGCGGTTGTAAAAAAACAGGATAGGTTTTTTAATCTTTATAGATGGCATTGCGAGTTAAGTTTTTTTGCCAGTAAGTATTCGTTTATCGAAGGGCAGTATGAAAAATTGAGTAGATTCAATAAAGAGTACATCGTGTTTTCTGATAATGATAAGCAAGTGTCCGATGTTTTGCTTGCGCAGATAGAGATAGCTAATCATTCAATATTATTGCTTTTCACTTTCAATACAGTGCCCAAAAAGTTGACTTTAAAGGCAATGAATACCTTCTTGAAAATTAAATTGGAACTGCAAAATCTTTATTTTTCAAATGAATTTAATGATGAAAGAGAATTTAGTCATTTATTTTTTGATTTAATACCAGAAGCTGTATTTGTTTCAGATATTTATGGGCAAATAATGTATGTTAATAAAACTGCCTGTCATTTAGCAGAGTATTCAAATATTGAATTAAAGCAATTGGCTATAAACGAAATTACTAAATCATCTGAAAGTAGTTCTAAAATGTTTGATATATATGAAGTTAAACAGGCAGAACAATTGCTTTTCGGTACTATTTTGCATACTAAAACAGGAAAGGAATTGCCAATTAGGGTGTCAACTCAATTCCTTTCTATAAATAATACCGATTTATTTATTAGCTATGTAAAAAAAGAAGAGTCGCTGGAAAATGAGAAGAGCGAGATTTTTCAGAAAGTGATAGAAACACAAAATAATGAAAGAAAAAGATTTTCTAAAGATTTGCATGATGGTTTGGGCCCTCTTTTATCTTTAGCCAAACTTTATGTGAGTGATATTAACTCACCAGATTTGAGTCGTGAAGAAAGAGAAGAGTCCGTTATTGAAGTAATTCAGTTAATAGACGAAGCTGTGGAAACAACTCGTCGTATTGCAAATAATCTAGTGCCAACTGTTCTTAAGGAATATGGATTAGAAAATGCTCTAAATGAGTTTATCTCTCAAATAGAAAGAAATAATCGTTTGAACATTAAATTTATAAGTAAAGGTGAAAATGCTTTAGATTTGAATGTTCAAATGGAAATTTATCAAATTGTTAGGGAATTGTTGAATAATACATTAAAGCATTCAAAAGCAACAAATGCAATACTTAGTTTAAATTTTAGAAAAAAACATCTAAGTTTAAATTATTCTGATAATGGTATTGGTTTTGATGAAAATAAATTATTATTAGAGTCAAAGGGAATGGGGCTAAGTAATATTGTTTCAAGAGTAGAAGTTTTAAAAGGTAAAGTTGTAATGCATAGTGAAATAGATAAAGGCATAAGAGTTGAAATTGAAATATAGCTTATGGAAAACGAAATAAAAGTACTAATTGTTGATGATCATGAAATATTTAGATTAGGTTTAAAAAAAATATTAAACAGAATTAAAAATATTAGGGTTGTTGGTGAAGCTGCTAATGGTAAAGAATTTCTAAATCAATTAGCTGATTTGGAAATTGATGTTGTATTATTGGATATAGAAATGCCCTTGCTTAATGGTATAGAGGCTGCTCGTATTGCAAAAAACATAAAACCAAAGATGAAAATTGCTGCCTTAACAATGTTTAATCAAGATGAGTACATTCAATCTATGCTTGATGTTGGTGTGCAGGGATTTATTATGAAAAACATAACTAAAGATGAGTTAAATACTGCAATTCATAATCTTCACAAAGGGAAAACATATTTTTCTGAAGAAATTTGGGAGTTTTTTTCAAAAAAGATAGTGCAAAAGGAAAATCCTTTACCTGCAAATATTCGATTTACAAAAAGGCAGAAAGAAATCCTTAAATTGATATGTGAAGGTTCAGATAATTCCTCTATTTCAAAGCAGTTGTTTATCAGCGAACGAACAGTTATTGGCCATAAATCAAATTTATTGGCAAAAACAAATTGCAGGAATATTGCAAGTCTTATTGTGTATTCTGTTAAAAACAAGTTAGTTGATTTGTGATTATTTTAGCAATAATACATATCCTATAAAAAAATACTGCCTTTTTGCAGGAGAATATTATTGCTAAAAACGGTATTTTTAAACCTTTCGTAATAGTTTTTAAGGCCTTATATTTGTAATGTAGTAATTAAGATGGGAAGTATAAAAAAAAGAGAAAAAATCTTAGTTATCGACGATCATTTAGCAAATGTGCTTTTGATGACAAAAATTCTGCAAAAGCAGGATTTTGAAGTATTGTCAACAACTTCTTGTGATAATGTCATGGATATTATACAAGACGAAATGCCAAATTTGATACTTCTTGATATAATGATGCCAGATACTGATGGAATAGAAATGTTGAGAATTCTTAAAAATTCTTCAATTAGTAAAAGTATTCCAGTTGTAATAGTTTCTGCAAAAACTGATACTAGTATTGTGGAAAAAGTTATGGAGTTTGGTGCTGTAGATTTTGTTAAGAAGCCAATAAGTATTTTGTATTTATTGAATATAGTTAAGAAAATACTAAATATAAGTACTTAAATTAGTGAATTTCTAAGTTTTTGATTAGATATATTGGAGGCGTGCATTAATATCGTTTGTGCTGTTAATCATTGTAGTATGTTGTTTAGCAGTAATTAGTTAGACGAGAAAACTGAATTTTAGGGTTATTCTGTTTTCATGATTTTAGGGTTAATGTGTATCTTTTTCATAGCGTTTTTAATACGATATTAATGCAGCTTATGCCTCTTTAGATTGATGTTTTGGTTTATTAGTATATAATGCGAGTAGTAACTACTTAAAGGTTTTTGGTAATTTTAGTGTTAGGAGTTGAGGTTAAACAAAAGATTCCCTAGTTTAGATTTTTGGTTTTAAGTTGGTAAATTGGTGTTAAAATGGGAATTTTCCCCGAGAAATGTCTCGGGGGTTTTTTTTATATTACATTTGCATTCAATTCCAATATAGAATGACAAAACTTACACATCTTTTTTTAGACCATCTGTCAACTAATAAGGCTTTTGTAGCTTATCGAATGCCAAATCAAACTGGTGTTACTTTTCTTCAGTCTCATTCTATTTCTCCTGAGCAAATTACAATTAATGATATCTCTTCTGAAATGCAGGGCTTTTTAATGATGCCATTCGATGCGCAAATTAAGGGCTGCTTTTTTAATACAAAATCTGCTAGAAGAAAAACAGCTTTATTCGAATATAATTGGGGTAGAAGTAATCAGCTTATTCAGCAAAAGGATTATTTAAAACTAATAGCTAAGACTGTTGCTTCAATTAAATTTTCGGATTTAGAAAAAGTGGTACTATCCAGAAATATTCAGTTACCTTCTATTGCAAATGAAAAAATTGAATTAGTATTTAGTTTATTAGTTGCAAAGTATCCAAATGCATTTGTTTATCTGCTCCAGTTGCCAAATGGGGATAAGTGGATGGGAGCAACACCCGAAACACTATTGACAGTGAAAGAGGGGAGCGCATATACAATGGCTCTTGCAGGAACTCAGTTAATTAATAAACGTGTAGCAATGGATATCGAATGGGAGCAAAAAGAAATGGACGAGCAAGCTTTTGTTGCAAGTTTTATCAAGGATAAACTAGTTAAATTAGGCTATGATGATATTAAGGCTTCTGTCCCATATACACTTTTTGCTGGACATTTAGCTCATATTTGTACTGATTTTAATTTTACAACTAAATCTAGTTTAGCAGAATTAATAGCAGCACTTCATCCAACGCCAGCCGTTTGTGGTTCGCCTTCGAATCTTGCATTTGATTATATTCAAAAGAACGAATCTTATAATCGTGAATTTTATACTGGATTTATTGGACCTATTAATAAAGGAACACTTAGTCTGTTTGTGAATTTAAGAAGTTTAAAAATTGATGAAAAACGCACCTATATATATATAGGTGGAGGAATCACATCAGATTCTATTCCTGAATTGGAATGGCTTGAGACAGAACGGAAGTCAGAAACATTGATTTCTGTAATTAATGCAATTATTTAGTTATGCAAAAAACAAGTGATAAAAAAATTGTTGAACAATTAGTTAATATCTTTGTCGCTAAGGGACTTGAATATATAATTATTTCGCCAGGCTCAAGAAATGCACCGTTAATAATCGCATTTGCAAATCATCCTAAAGTTAAAGCTATATCTATTATTGACGAACGTAGTGCTGCTTTTTTTGCTTTGGGTATGGCACAAAAAATTCGTAAGCCTGTAGCAATTGCTTCAACAAGTGGAAGTGCTACTTTAAATTATGCACCTGCAATATCCGAAGCTTATTATCAACAAATTCCGTTGTTAGTAATAACCGCAGATAGACCATTAGAATGGATTGATCAAGGCGAAGGACAAGCTATCCGTCAGACAAGCATTTATCACAATTATATAAAAACGTCTATTCATTTGCCTGTGGATGCGTATG
>DAOVUO010000385.1 GCA_030632545.1 Bacteroidales bacterium | reverse complement strand
TTGTTACAGAAGCCAAATCATACACATTATCAACATCTACTTTAAGCTTTTTATCATAAGTAAAATATCCATACGCCTCATGAAAAATCACTTCACTATTTTTTGCTATCAAAACCTGACAACCAGGAAATGCACCACTATTAATACCTAAATTTGCAATAGAATCTATTTTCTGACGCAAAAAATCAGAATTCATTCCCATATCTTCGGGCACACCATATTTCAGTCTGCCAATAGATTTAATTTCTAATCCAAACCCTGCTTTATACTGATTATCAATACTAACAGGCAATTGAGCATTTGCACTAATTGCACCATAAATTAACTGGGCTGCAAAAGATTGCGTTAAATCATTTTCTTGATAAGTAAGAATTACAGAGTTAAATTTTTTCCAAGTTTCAAATTCTTTTAATGTATAAGGATTACCAAATAGCACAAAAATTACATTTTTCTTTTTGTCAGCTAAATACTTAAAAATCCGTTTTTCATTAGCCGAAATACCATAATTATTTTTAGCCACTAGCCAAAGCTTATGTAGAGATACAATCACATTCTGATGTTTCTCCAACTGCTTTTCTAATGCTAAAACCTGAGTTTCAGTCGATTTTTTTGTCAAATATAATGTTTTGTGCTGCTTATATTTATTAAGCATTGTATGAAAATGTACATTTGCAGGTCTTCCGAGAGCTAAGGCAACATAATCTTGCTTTACTAAATTTTTTATAGGCAAAACTGCATTCTCATTTTTAATTACTGTAATTGATTCCTTAAACAATTTCTGCTGCAAAGCTTTTGCTTTTGGTCGAAATAAATCTTTTTGCAAATTCCCTAAATTATTGACTTTATACTTATTCAATCCCAACCAATATTTTGATTGTAAAACCTTTTTACATTTCTCATCAATATCTTTTTGCGAAAGTTTTCCATTTAAAATAGCCTTTTTTATTGCAGAAATTGCCACTTCAGGATTATCTGGCATCAATAAAATGTCAGCACCAGCCTGTAAAGCAAGCACTTCTACTTCGCCAGGTTTATAGAAATCTGCCACACCTTTCATATTTAAGGCATCCGTAATTACCAATCCCTGAAAACCCATAGAGTCGCGCAATAAACCTTTAATAATTTTGGGCGATAAAGTGGCCGAACGATTAGGAACAGGATCTAAAACTGGAACATGCAAGTGGCCAGTCATAATACTTGAAACGCCATTTACAATTAATTGCTCAAAAGGATAAAGTTCAATTTCCTTTAGGCGACTGTAAGTATGCGAAATTATTGGAAGTGAATAATGCGAATCCACATCAGTATCGCCATGCCCCGGAAAATGCTTAGCAGAAGCCAAAATTCCGCCAGCTTGCATTCCTTGCATATAAAGAATGCCTTTTTGAGCAACTTTATACTGATTTTCGCCAAAAGAACGATAATTAATTACAGGATTTGCCGCATTATTATTTACATCAATATCGGGTGCCAAATTATAATTTATTCCAACAGCTTTTGCCTGAGAAGCAATTTCCTTACCCATTTCGTAAATTAAACTATCATTTTTAATTGCACCTAGAGCCATAGCTACCGGAAATTTCATTGTAGAACTCAATCGCATACTCAGTCCCCACTCACCATCAATAGCAGTAAGCATAGGCAAACTAGCAGTGCTTTGAAGCTTATTTATATTTGCTGCAGTTTTCATGGCTGAGTTTTTAAAAAAAATGACACCACCAGGCGAATATTTCTTTACCGCTACAACAGTTTTAGAAAAATCCTCGCTTTTGCGCTCAACTTCAAGCATCAGCAGTTGTGCAATTTTTTGCTCTTGAGTGAGCTGATTAAAAACAGAGTCAATCCACTCATTTGCCTCAAAAATATAAGGCGGATAAAGCGATTGAGAAAATAAGTTTGTACTAAGAAACAGACTTATTATTAAGAATATATTTTTCATAAGCTTGATTTTATACCAAAGCCTTATTATATAACCGAAATTTAATCTTCGTAATATACTATCGTTCGGCATAATACAAAAAAATAGAATAACAGCTTTAATAACGTTTTAGTAGAAATTTCACATCGGAAAAGTAGAAATTATTTAGGAAAACACGAATATTGATTTATTATTTTTTGTCCGACGATTCGACGAAGCCAAACCAAACCAGTCAGGTTTTATATCAAACACCACCAAATATTATCAATTTAGTTACTGCTATTTAGGCAAACCTGACTGGTTTCCAATCTTTTTAGTCTATTTCAATCCAAACCAGTCAGGTTTTCTATCAAACACCACCAAATATTATCAATTTATTTACTGCTATTTAAGCAAACCTGACTGGTTTTTAATCTTTTTCGTCCAAGCCAAAAGAATTTTACTTTTTACTTTTAATACAGAGATGGCTTCGTTCCTCGCCATGACGTGCACATAACTAACTGCCATTCAATTCACTCAAGTCTAACAGGGCTTAACGCTCTATAACGCACGTCACTGCGAGGAACGAAGCAGTCTCTTTTTTACAATTCGACAAAAGTTTAGAAATTTGTAGAAATATCTTGTTGTGTATTTTAAAAAAAACGCTCTTAAATAGTCTGTTTTTCTACATCACTAGTATCTTGATAACTACTAGAAACCCTAAAAACTTCGATTATTTTTCGGATTATGTAAAAAATTTTGAAGGGAAACCGATTAGTTAAAGCTCTTCTTATTTCGTTATCGTTATCGTATCCTACTCTGGGAAATTGATATGGATTTTCAGATATTCTTTCAATTGTTTTTTCGACCTCTCTAATAAAGTCGTCGCCTAAATATTTTTGTTTATCTTCGTAATAATTAGAGCTTTTTATAATTTGATTTTTGGCTTTGTATTTTAACTCTGTTTTATATTTTATCATTCCTGTGTTCTTTTAGCTCTTCTCTGATTTCTCTGAATGCTTGTTTTACAGGAATTGATTTCATTTTTCCATTTTTGATGTCGGTCAAATCTTGCTCAATTTCTTTTTTTTCTTGTTCTGAAATATCATCCACAAGCCAAGTAATTTTATTCTCTTCCTTTTCTTTTGTTGATGTGGTAGGGAAGGAAACAAAATCCAAGGTTTTTAGATATTCTAAAAGCGCTAAAGCTGCTTTATTGCTATCATTTATTTGTATTGTTATCATAGCTTTATCTTTTCGTTTGCTAATTGTTTTTTTATGGCATTAATCAAATATCCTTTTGGATTGCGTTTATCCATACATTTTTTTTCATTTGACTAAGAAATAAAAGCAGATCCATTTTTTCGTCAGCTAATTTAAACAAATCTGAATTATATTTAATTTCTACCCTTTTAATTGAGCCTGGCATAATTCCACTAAACGATACAAAACCCTTTTTTCATACACATTAAAATCATAGAGAGCGGTGCTTACAATTTACGATTGTATAACATCTTTGTTTGTGATTTTCATATACTTATAATCTAACTATGAGGACTTGAATACAAAAATAAATATAAATTATGAGCTATGCAATCGTAATTCATGTAATGTATTCTGAAGCTCATAGTTCAAATATTAAAAAGAATTATAGTTAAATCTAAGATTGCTTCGTTCCTCTCAGTGACGCTCTATAACGTGCGACACTGCGAGGAACGAAGCAG
>DAOVUO010000313.1 GCA_030632545.1 Bacteroidales bacterium | reverse complement strand
GCTGGAATTTTTATTAGAGCGACTGCTGCTGAAGAAATGTGAAACACAATGATAATTGCCACATTAGCAGTCTTTTTTCCATTATATTTTATTTTTTTCAAAATTCTAAATCTTGAAAATCATAGTATATGGCTAGCTCTATTATTATTTTTACTTGTCAGAGGAATTGGACAAACAATTTTAGCAAATTCTACGTTACGAATTAAAAATAATTGAGAATCAGCCTGAAAGCTGAAATGACTAACACCCGAATATATCCGAGTGTTTATTTATATAATAATCTATTTGCCAGTGTGTTTTAGCATATTAATTTCTTAGCCAGTCGGCAATGAGCAATGCTTTACACTATTGATTTCGGTTCCCGAAAGTTTTAGAATTTTAGGGGAAATTGAAAAAATCAGCCTAAAAAAATCTAGGCTGATTTTAAACCATCTTCTTTTTAAAAATTATTCCTTTTCTTCTGTATTTTTGTTTGTTTCAGGCTTTTCTTCCTTTTCAACTTCTGTTTCTGATTCAACTTCTGTTTCCGATTCGTCTTTAGTTTTTGATTCTGATACAGTTTCTTCAGTCTTTAAAACTAATAAATCATTAGTTTGCAAAGTATTATACCAGTTAATTAAACGTTTAATATCCGACACATAAACTCTTTCTTTGTCGTAAGTAGGCAAAATTTGTGAAAAATACTCTTTTATCTCTTTTGCACTAACTTTATGGCTAATTGGCGTCACCTTGCCATCTTCTTTCTCATAAATTTTTTTAAGCACATCGCCCAACACCACATCACCTTCGTTGGTATAAATAGCAATATCTTCCAAAGCACTAATTTTAGAAGATGCATAAGCAGGAAAACGTCTTCCATCTACAACAGACTCAACAATAATGCTGTTTTTAGAATGCTTAATCATTTTATATAATCCAGGTTCTCCCGAAATTGCCAAAATTCCTTTTAATTCCATAATTCTATATTTAACAAGTATGTTTTTTCAACTAACTGATAATCAGTATCTCATTTTTTCAACAATAAAAGCTTTTACTAAAGCGATATCAAATATACTAAAAACTTTCATTTTATACCCAGTTTATTTGGGAGTAAACAATGCCGAACGATTAGCATATTTTGAGATTTATTTTCGTTTACATGATAACGCTTCGGTATTAGTAGCGACACAAAAAAACAGTTTTTTGCTACATATTTCGCCACAAATTTAAGTTTTTTCCCTAATTAATTAGCTTTATCTTTTTTAAACGTTCATAAGCATCAGATATTTTCTGAAATTTTTCTTGTGCCGATTGCTGCACATCCTCACCTAAATAACTTACCTTATCTGGATGATATTCCTTAGCAAGCTTTCTGTAAGCAGTTTTTATATCGTCGGCAGTAGCATTTTTCGAAATTTGAAGGATTTCGTAAGGTGATTCTTCTGTTTGAATAAACATGGCCTTAATAGAGTTATAATCAGAATCACTAATTCCCATTCCTTTGTAAATAACCTCAATTATACTTAGCTCATTTGGATGTATAAATCCATCAGCATTAGCCAAGCCAAATAAAAAGTGCATAAGTTGCAAACGCGAATAATAATCAAGATTTGCTTGTATTTGCCTAGATACATCGTAAAGTGGAATGTCCTTTTTTAATAGCACTTTCAGTACTTTGAGAGCCTCGCTTGTTTTTTGCTCACCAAATTTCTCATTAAAATATTTTTTTACATAATTTAATTCCGACTTTAAAATAGATCCATCGGCACGCATTACTTCAGCAATTAAAACAAGCATACTTACCATAAAATCACCTAATTGAGTAGGTATTCCATAGGAATAAGTTTGCTGTTTGCCTCCGTAACTCTCTCTGGATTGATATGTTTTTTTATGAGTTCTTTGATTAGTTGTTTTAGTATATTTTTTTCTTGTAGTTTTACTTCCTGCTTCAAGCTTTAATATTTTATCGTTATCAATAGCCGAACCAACTAAAAAACCAATTATTCCACCAATTGGCCCCAAGAAAACCCAACCTAATCCGCCTAAAATCCATTTTTTCATTTTCCTTATTTTAGTAATTTGTGATTAGAATCTGGTATTTATACCTAATCGTTATTATTAATACTGTGTTAAGTCTCAAGTTAAAATACTGAATGTCTAGCAGTTGTACTTAATGAATGTATTTTTTCAAATTATTATCATTCAATGTCTTACAAATATTTAACTAGTAATTTTAGCCTTAAACTTTCATAATGCACAAACTTGTAAAAAAGTTCAATTATAATCAAATATTATTTGTTAGTTTTTCTTAATTTTTGATGAATTTCTACAATTTGCGGTAAAAGCATCCCAACTTCATCATTTTTTATAACAAAATTAGTCAAATTTAGTTTACTCTCTTGTGGCCATTGGCTTTCCATACGCTTTAAAACATCCGTCAATTTTGAGCCATCACGTTGCATAACACGTTTTATACGTAATTCGTTTGGTGCCCAAACCAATATCATTCCATCCATTAATTTATTTGCACCAATTTCGAATAAAATAGCAGACTCCTGAAGCACATAATCACTAATCTGATTTTCCGCCCATTCATTAAAATCTTCTCTTACAATAGGATGGACAATTTCATTTACTTGTTCAATTAATTCCTTATCTGAAAAGATTTTTTGAGCTAAAAAAGTTTTATTTAGCTCATTTTCCGATAAATAAACTTCATCACCAACAATATTTATCAATTTTTTCCTAATAGTAGAATTTATATTCATTAAGCGTTTAGCTTCTCTATCGGAATAATATACTGGCACAGATAATTTTTCAAACATTTGAGCTACAAAAGTTTTTCCTGAACCTATTCCACCTGTTAATCCAATTTTTTTCATATTATTTTTTCTCCTCAATTAAATACTCAACAAAATTTGGCGAATACCGAATATCAAATATGTGTGCAGCTTGAGAGTTTAAATAAACTTCAAGATATTTTTGACCTAATTTAGCTTGATGATAATCAACAACTACATTTAGCTTATTCACTTTTTTGTAGTCGGAAATAAACACCTTATATATTAAATTAAGCTGTGCTGGAAATGTAATTAAGTTCAAACTATCAGGTACATTTACAGGTTCAATCATCAATTTATTAATAATTTCTGTAAATTCTGCTATTTCTACAAAAAAACGCACCGCCTCAACATTAGCTGTAATTCTATCGGGTAAATCAAAAGAAACATTTTCATCAATAGTTTTATCAATATTATGCCTATCAACACTATTTAATTGAATGGAATCTAATTCATTTACTAAGTAGTCTGGTCCAGTAATTTTAATTCTATCGGGCACTATTTTAATTGTATTCTTAATTGCAAAACCCGACGCTGGCTTTATTTTGAAATTTGCTTTTATAAATATTTCCTTTTCTATATATTTTGTAAACCAAAACACTAGAGTATCAGGTTTTACCTCTAGCAATTTCATTTTTTGTCCTAAACTTAATTGCAACATACTTTTTATAGTGTTAGTATAAAAATAATGTTTTGGCGATTCTTTATCTCTTATCAAGTGAAGTTTATAAAGTGAAATAGGGACTTTTTTGGGAAAAAAATCAAATTTATGACTGAAGATATCATAACCAGTACCTTCAATTTGAATACGTAGCTTTCGGTCAAGCGAAGCTTCGTCTCTAACAGTTAAACTATTATATGTACCACTAAAAACTGTTTGTAAATTAATTTCTGTGATATAATTTTTGTTTAAAGCTTGTATTAACCACAAAAAAGCAGAAATCAGAAAAAACACCAGAAAAATCACTACATGCCTATCAAGCTTAAAATTACGTATAAAATTCCTAGCTTTTTGTCTAAAAAAATTAAAATAGAAGCTCCATTTTTGCCACATAAGGCAAATGTATTAATTCTATTCGAATATTAGATTCTAAATCCAATAACAAGCACATCGTCTATTTGATCCTGGTCATCTTTCCATTCAACAAAAAACTTATCCAACACATCTCTTTGCTCGCTCATTGGCAACTTGTGAATAGCCATAAGTTTCTCTCTAAATGGCTTGTATTTTAGCTTTTTCTTTAGAGGCCCACCAAACTGATCGGCATAACCATCGGAAAAAATATAGAATACATCACCTTTTTGAATGTCTAAATTAATTGAAGTAAAGGGATCCATTATATCAAAAATGGCAATTGGCATTTTATCTGGCTTATAAATAGAATCTGTGTTATTTCTATACAAATACAATGGATTATTTGCTCCAGAAAACTCCAAAGTATTGTTTATTTTATCAATACTAACTATAGCTACGTCCATGCCGTCCTTCGACTGGTCATCATCCTGACTT
>DAOVUO010000489.1 GCA_030632545.1 Bacteroidales bacterium | reverse complement strand
GGGGGTGAGGGTAAAGCAGATATTTGGATGAGCACTAAAAATGAAAAAGGTCAGTGGCAAAAACCAACAAATGCAGGAAAAACAATAAATACACCAGAAAACGAGAGCTATCCTTTTATTCATGCTAATAATAATACCTTGTATTTTGGTTCACAAGGCCATTGTAATTTAGGAGGATATGATATTTTTTATGCCAAAAGGGACTCACAAAATAATTGGCTTCCTGCAAAAAATTTAGGTTATCCAATAAATAGCAATAAAAACGAAAATAGCATATTTGTTCATCCAAATGGAAAAACGGCTCTTATTGCTACAAACAAATATCTTCCTGAAAATGGATTGGATATTTATCAATTCAATTTAGCATCAGAAATAAAAATTGAAGCTTGTTATGTATTTAAGGGAATTGTACTTGATAAAGTCACAAAAAAGCCGATAAAAGCACAAGTTGTTATTGAAAATTCAGAAAATGCAAATTTTACAACAAATAGTTTTGCTAATAATGGTAAGTTTAAATATATAGCCCCCAGTACATCAAAGCTTAAAATTTATATTTATGCTACAAACTATACTTTTTATACCGAGGAAGTAGATAATCCATTTGAAAGCAAAGAAAAAATCTTTTATTTGTCCAAATTAAATAATAAAAGCAAAACAACTTTTCATTTTAATTTTGCATTCGATTCCGATGAGTTGCCAGTAAACGATATATTAGCAATTAAACATTTAGCTGAATATTTAAAATTTGCACCAAAGCTAAAAATATCCATAGAAGGACATACCGATTCGCGAGGAAGTGCAACATATAATCAAACTCTGTCGTTAAAAAGAGCAGAAGCAGTATATCATTTATTGATAGAATCTGGTATATCAAAAGACAGAATGGTTTTTGTGGGTCATGGGCCAACTATTCCTTTGATTGACAATAATACAGAAATTAATAGAGCTAAAAATAGACGTACAGAAATAGTGTATGTAATTGAATGATAGGATATTAGATAAGTAGGATTACAAAAAAACATTATTTGATGTTTGCGAAAAAAGATATAATAGTTTATCTTTGATGGTAGCGAAAAATTTCGTTTGTATCTTTGATAGCACAATAAAAATTAATTAATCACATAACAAATTAACAAAGCAAAATTCAA
This sequence comes from Bacteroidales bacterium, assembly GCA_030632545.1. GTDB lineage: Bacteria > Bacteroidota > Bacteroidia > Bacteroidales > DYOH01 > DYOH01. The sequence goes on along the minus strand of DAOVUO010000489.1, from coordinate 1,565 downwards.
AACACATGAAAGACTTAATGCTTAAATGGAAATTAGTTGCACTATTCAGTTTAATTACATCGTTTGTTTTTGCACAAACTCAACCCGAAATAATTCTTGTAGAAGGCGGAACATATCAAATGGGGAGAGATTATGAGCTTGTAGCTAAAGATGGAGTAGATATAGGATTAGACGATGAAACACCCTCTCATAAAGTAAGCGTAAGTGGATTTTATTTAGGAAAAACAGAAATTACTGTAGCCCAATATAGAGAATTCATTAATTCAAATTCAGATGGAATTAAAATGCCCCTTTCGCCTAATGAAATAGATTATGGAATGGAAATTATTGATCCTAAAACCAAGCAAAGAAGAAAAAAAACTTGGTATGATGAACATACAGAAGTCGCAAAATGGACTTGGAAAGAGCAAAATCCAATTACTGGAATAACCTGGAAAGATGCATTGCTTTATTGTAATTGGTTGAGTGAAAAAAATAATCTACCAAAAGCATATTCTTTTAAAAATGTAGAAATTGGCGAGAAAATTTTTGAGGAAGTGATTGAATTAATTGATGACAAAGGTAAACCTACTAAAGATATAACAAAAGTAAAAGGATATCGCTTACCAACAGAAGCAGAATGGGAATTTGCAGCACTTGGAGGAACTCAAACTAAGGGATATAAATATGCTGGAAGTGATAATCCAAATGAAGTAGCTTGGACTGATGAAACTACTTTTGGAAAAAGACCTATGCCTGTTGGTTCACTTAAAGCAAATGAATTAGGATTTTTTGATATGAGTGGAAATGCTTGGGAATGGTGCTGGGACAACTACCAAAAAGAGTACTATAAATCATCGAAAAATGCACAAAATCCATTAGGAGCAGAAAGAAGTTATTATAGAAGTGTACGTGGAGGCTCATGGTATTATATGTCTTTTTTGGCTCGTGTAGTAGTAAGAGATGGTCCAAAATATACCTATACTAATTATAATTATGGATTTCGAATTGCGAAAAGTAAATAATAGTTATACCTTTGAAATGACTCATTGAACTAAATAGTTTTCTTACAACTAGCGTAAGTTACTAGTTTGCAGGAGGAAAAATTATTAAAAAGAATTGCTAAAACTTAAAATATAAGTTAGATTTAAAATTAAAGCAAATCTCAAACATTGACACAAATTATAAGCGCATGAAACAGCATATCATTTTATTATTCCTACTCGTTTTCTGGGTGACTGAGATTAAAGCACAAGTTTTAGAGCCTGATATGGAATACGTAGAAGGTTCTACTTTTGTAATGGGCATTAAAGATGGTGACGATGATGAAATTCCAACTCATAAAGTAAATGTTAGCAGTTATTATATTGGTAAATATGAAGTTACAGTTAAACAATATCGTCAGTTTTGTGATATGACAGATAGAGACTTTCCTGCTGCACCGCCTAAAAATCGTGATGCTAGAACTGGGGAGGATTGGTATTATGAGCACGAAAATGTTAAAAGTTGGATTTGGAACGAAGATTGGCCAATTGTAAATGTTAGTTGGAACGATGCAGTTGCATACTGCGAATGGCTTTCGGATT
>DAOVUO010000042.1 GCA_030632545.1 Bacteroidales bacterium | reverse complement strand
CTCACCGGGAATATTTTTTCTTTATGAGATTATAAATAATCAAGCAAAACTTATAAAATGGAATAAAAACCATGAAATATTACTTGATTACACAAAAAATGAGTTGCAAACTATGTTTATTGAGGATTTCATTCTGCCAAATCAATTAGATAAATTAAATAGAGGTATTGAAGACATAATAAAAGGACTTGAAGTAGATATTGAATTGAATATTAAACATAAATCCGGACATATAATTCCCTATTTTTTAAAGTGCTTAGGCTTTCAACGCAACAATAAACAATATTTTTTAGGAATAGGGATCGATATAAGTAAACTTAAAAAAACAGAGCAAGAATTAATAAAAGCCAAAGAACGTGCCGAAGAAAGCGACCAATTAAAAACAGAGTTCATACATAATATGTCGCATGAAATCAGAACCCCTTTAAATGGAATTCTTGGATTTTCAAAAATTCTTAACAAACCAAATTTGAATGATGCAAAGAAGGAGCATTACATAAATATAATTCAAAACAGCGGAAATCAATTAATGCGAATTATTGATGATATTTTGGAAATATCCAAACTTGGGACAAAACAAGTAAAATCTTACGAAAAAAAAATCTGTTTAAATGATTTGTTATTAGAGCTTTTCTCAATTTTCGATATAAAAGCAAAAGAAAATAAAACACCGTTGTATTTAAACAAAGAACTTTCGGACAAAGAAAGCATGATATTAACAGATGAAACGAAATTAAATAAAATATTAAGCAATTTATTAGAAAATGCCCTGAAATTTACGAATACGGGATTTATTGAATTTGGCTATCAATTAAAAAACATGGAATTAGAAATCTATGTTAAGGACACAGGAATAGGAATAAAACAAGAAAGTCAGAAAATAATATTTGAGAGATTTTCGCAAGAAGAAAAAAGTTTAGAGCGAAATGTTGGCGGTCTTGGTTTAGGATTGTCAATTGCCAAAGAAAATGCAGAACTACTTGGCGGAAAAATCACAGTTCAATCAGAAAAAGGAAAAGGAACAACTTTTTTTGTTACAATCCCTTATAAACCTGTAAAATCGAATACAGAGAATAACAAAGCAGATAATGACAGCGAAAAAACAGCAAAAAAACAAGATAAATACACAATTCTAATAGTGGAAGACGAAGAAGTAAATTATTTATACATTGACACATTACTCGAAGATTTTGAATTAAACTTGATAACTTTACACGCAAAACATGGAAAAGAAGCAGTTGAAATGTGCAAAGAAAATACTGAAATAGACTTTGTTTTGATGGACATGAAAATGCCGATAATGACAGGATTTGAAGCAACAAAACTGATAAAAGAATTTAGACAAAATTTGCCGATAGTTGCACAAACAGCATATTCGACAAGAGACGAAAAAGAACAAGCATTTTCGGCAGGTTGCGATGATTTTATTTCAAAACCGATAAGCGAAGAAACTTTAAACGGAATAATTAATAAATACTTAATAATAAAATAATCAATGCGTATTCGATATGGCCCATTTATGACTTAATCAATCATTAAATATTAAATATTATGAGGAAATTTATTCTATTAATCACAACAATTCTGCTTGTTTTTCAAAGCTGTACGAACAAACAGCAAAGTACCACAGGTACAGATAATAAATATGATACATATTATGATAATACCGGCAGAGATGATATTGATTTCGGAGGAATGAAAATGATTCCTATAACAACACCGGTAGGTGATTTCCAAGTCTGGACTAAAAGAAATGGAAATAATGAGAATATAAAAGTTTTGTTATTACATGGTGGACCCGGTAGTACACACGAATATTTTTACTGTTTTGACAGTTATTTTCCGAAAGAAAGATTTGAATATTATTATTATGACCAACTCGGATCATATTACAGTGATCAACCAGATGACACTTCACTTTGGAAAATTGATCGTTTTGTTGAAGAAGTTGAGCAGGTTAGAAAAGCTTTGAAACTCGATTCAACTAATTTCTTTTTATATGGAAAATCATGGGGCGGAATATTAGCCATAGAGTATGCACTTAAATATCAGCAAAACTTGAAAGGGCTTATCATATCAAATATGGCTTCGAGCGGTAAGTCTTATAACGATTACGTTAATAATGTATTAGCCCCACAAATGGATCCAAATGCCCTAAAAACGATTAAGGAATTTGAAGCAAAACAGGATTACGAAAATCCGGATTATATGAATCTTCTGATTTCAGAGTTTTATACAAAATTTATATACCGGAAACCAGTAAATGAGTGGCCGTCATTTCTTTTTAAATATATGGGACATTCAAATAGTGAAATATATACTTTAATGCAAGGACCGAGTGAATTTGGATTATCAGGCACCTTACTACAATGGGACAGAGAAAATGATTTGAAAGATATATACGTTCCTACTTTAGTCATGGCTGCTAAATATGATGAAATGGATCCTGAGCATTTAAAATGGATGGCTGATCAAATTCAGAAGGGTAGATATCATTTTTGTCCTAATGGAAGTCACTTTGCAATGTATGATGATCAAGAGAATTATTTTGACGGACTTATCAAATTTATTCACGATGTAGATAAAGGACAATTTAAATAAAAAGAAACGGGCTCTAACGTGAGCATATAGTGCATTTGGGTAAACAAGCAAATTTAGAGGGTACAGCTTTTATTAAGCTCCACAAAATATTTGAATTTTGCTTTTTGAAATAATTTATAAGGTAAAATTCAAATATGTTGTTCTTTGCGTACTTGAAAGTTATATCTTTCAAAACCCAAACGCACCATATACTCACGATAAGGTGAACTAAAAAAACAAAAAGGAAGAAAAAGAACAGAAATACATTTACTAATTTAAAATTTTCAGAATTATGAAATGATTACTATTTTTAGTCATTGGAATAGGAATGTCAAGTTTGGCGATTAGCCAAACAGCAAGCCCTGAATTGATAAGTTCGTTGGGCGACAGTTTTAACAACACAAGTTACCAATTGGACTGGTCGATTGGTGAGTGTATAACCACAACGCACACAGCAGGAGATTATGTGCTAACCCAAGGATTTCATCAAAATTCTTATGTAATTACAGCAGTAGAAGATTTGCGTGCAGATATTTACATGTCTGTTTATCCAAACTTAAACCTTAACTGCCTGCTATGAACATCGGGGAACTATTGACTATATTAACTTTAAAATAATCGACTTAAGTTTTGTGAAAGTATCTTTGTCCTTTTCAATATAGTTTGTAACACCCAAAGTCCTTAACTCCTGTACTTCTTTTTCCTTTGCATTACCCGAAATTACAATTAAATTAATGTCGGATTGAATTTCATTTAGAAAATCAACAAGAGGTACGGCTGTTTCAGGTTGTGCATTATCATTTTCGATTAAATAATCTAAAAATATAAAATCTGGCATTTGGCTAAGTTCGTACTTAGCTTCTTTCAAACTATAAAATGTTTGAAAGCTTATTTCGTAGCCATCAAGTTCTTTTGCAATAGTTTCCAGGAAATTTACATGTAATTGTGTATACAAAGCATCATCCTCTACAATAAAGAAAAGCAGTTTTTTCATGTTTTTCATTTTGGTAAAGATAATGAAAAAAGCCTTTCGAATATTATCGAAAGGCTTTATTTTTATTATTTTTATTTTTATACTATACTAGTCAACTACATTTGCAACTAAATATTCGCGGTTTAAGCGTGCAATATTGCTCAACGAAATTCCTTTTGGGCATTCCATTTCGCAAGCTCCAGTATTTGAACATGACCCAAATCCAAGGTCGTCCATAACAGCAACCATTGCTTTTGCTCTTCGTGCAGCTTCAATTTTACCTTGTGGTAAAAGAGCCAAATGCGAAACTTTTGCCGAAACAAAAAGTAATGCACTAGAGTTTTTACAAGTAGCTACACAAGCACCACAACCAATACATGCTGCGGCATCCATTGCTAAATCGGAATCTACTTTATTAACTGGAATAGCATTAGCATCAGGTGCATTACCTGTATTTATAGATATAAATCCACCTGCATGAAGTATTTTATCAAAAGCAGTACGGTCAACAATTAAGTCCTTAATTACAGGAAAACCTTTTGAACGCCAGGGCTCTACTGTAATAGTTTGGCCATCTGTAAACTTACGCATGTGTAATTGGCATGTAGGAATTAATGTGTCGGGGCCATGAGCTCTACCATTAATATACATTGAACACATTCCGCAAATACCTTCTCTACAATCGTGGTCAAATGCAACAGGTTCTTTGCCGCTGTTAACCAAATCCTCGTTCATAGCATCCATCATTTCAAGGAAAGAGCTACCAGTAGATACATTACTTACATCGTATGTTTCAAAACGTCCTTTGTCTTTAGCATCACTCTGACGCCAAACTTTTACTTTTATATTGATTGATTTTTCTGACATATTTTCTCCCTTTCACTATTTTTTGTAGTTACGAACTTTTACCTCAATAGCTTCATATTTCAACTCTTCTTTATGTAATATCGGTTCACTGTCGGGACCAGTATATTCCCATGCTCCAACAAACATAAATTCATCATCTCTACGTAAAGCTTCACCTTCTTCTGTTTGATATTCTTCACGGAAATGTCCACCACAAGACTCTTTTCTTAGTAGTCCATCACGAGCCATAAGTTCGCCAAGTTCTAAGAAATCTGCAACACGATTTGCCTTTTCTAGTTCAACATTTAAACTTTCAGCTTTACCAGGAATACGCACTTTTTCCCAAAATTCTTTACGTAACTCTTTTATTAAAGTAATTGCTTTTTCAAGTCCTTCTTTATTACGAGCCATACCAACATGTTCCCACATAATTTTACCTAAACGTTTATGTAATGAATCTACAGACTCAGTACCTTTAACGTTCATTAGCTTATTGATATATGTATTCACCTCATCCTCAGCCTTTTTAAATTCTGGCGTATCAGCAGGATTCATACGAGCTATAGTAATTTGGTCGGCCAAATAACTTTGGATTGTATAAGGTAACACAAAATAACCATCGGCTAAACCTTGCATTAATGCTGATGCTCCTAAGCGATTTGCTCCATGGTCTGAAAAGTTTGCTTCACCACCCACAAATAAACCAGGAATAGTTGATTGTAGTTCGTAATCTACCCATGTGCCACCCATTGTGTAATGAATTGCAGGATAAATCATCATTGGAGTTTTGTAAGGATTCTCATCTACAATTTTCTCGTACATTAAGAATAAGTTTCCATAACGGTCTTCTATAACATGTTGTCCTAAACGCTCAATAGATGCTTTAAAATCAAGATAAACGGCCTGTCCAGTGCCTACACCAAAACCAGCATCGCAACGCTCTTTTGCAGCACGAGAGGCTACATCACGAGGTACTAAGTTTCCGAATGCAGGATATCTACGCTCTAAATAATAGTCTCTGTCTTTTTCATCAATTTGTGTTGGTTTAAGTTTGCCTTCACGAATTGCTGCTGCGTCTTCAAGTTTATTTGGCACCCAAATTCTACCATCATTACGTAAACTTTCCGACATTAAGGTTAGTTTAGATTGTGCATCGCCATGAACAGGAATACAAGTAGGGTGAATTTGAACAAAAGCTGGGTCTGCAAAGAATGCTCCTTTTTTATATGCTTTCCAAACAGCACTACCGTTTGAGCCCATTGCATTAGTTGATAAGAAAAATACATTTCCATATCCGCCTGTTCCTAATACAACTGCGTGTGCAAAGTGACTTTCAATTTTTCCTGTTAGCATATCACGAGTTACAATACCTCTAGCTCTGCCATCAACAATTACTAAATCCATCATTTCGCTACGGTTGTACATTGTAACATTACCCAACGCTATCTGACGGTTTAATCCTGAATAAGCTCCTAATAATAATTGTTGGCCTGTTTGGCCTCTTGCATAAAATGTACGAGATACTAATGCTCCACCAAACGAGCGATTAGCTAAATATCCACCATAATCGCGAGCAAAAGGTACACCATTTGCTACCGCTTGGTCAATAATTTCGTTGCTTACTTCGGCTAAACGATATACATTTGACTCTCTTGCTCTGTAATCGCCACCTTTTACTGTATCGTAGAATAAACGATAAATACTATCGCCATCGTTAGGATAATTTTTTGCTGCATTAATACCACCCTGAGCTGCAATACTGTGTGCACGGCGTGGGCTATCTTGATAGCAAAATGCTTTTACTTTAAAACCCATTTCGGCAAACGAAGCTGCTGCCGATGCGCCAATTAAACCTGTACCAACTACTATGATATCAAGTTTACGTTTATTTGCAGGGTTTACTAAATTTTGATTTTCTTTATAATTGCTCCATTTTAAATGGACTGGACCTTCGGGTACTTTTGAATTTAAAACTGCCATAATCTCTCTAATTTAGTTTTAGAAATTTTTAATTAAAAAATAAGGAAATATAAAGGTATAATAGAGAAACCTACAGCAATAATAATTGCATAAATACTTCCTACCATTTCCAACCGTTTGCGCCATATTGTATTACTCAATCCAATAGATTGGAATGATGACCATACTCCATGTTTTAAGTGTAAACCTAGGAAAATACTACCCAATACATATAATACATCAATTGAAACACAAGTTTTAAATAAACCTGAAACTAATGTATAAGAATCGTGCATTTCAACACCATCAATTGTTATTGGTGGTGGTGTACCAAATTTAACCACTGCAAAAAAGTTTACTAAATGTATTCCTAAGAATATTAAAACAAATGCACCTAAATAAATCATGTTTCGCGAAGTCCAAGTACTGGCTTCCTTCTGATCCATTTTTGCATATCTAACTGGGCGTTTAGTCCAGTTAACAATTTGCACAATTAAAGCATAAATAATGTGTAATACAAAGCCCAAACCTAATACTGGCTCCATTACTTTCATTATTGGATTAGTTCCCATCCAATGTGCTGCATGATTAAAAAGTTCACCACTGTCGTCAAACATAAGCAGTGAATTTAGTGCTAAATGCACTAATAAAAACATCATTAAGAACAATCCTGTAATACTGACAAAGAATTTCTTACCGATTGAAGAATTATAAAATCTACCCATAATTTTTATTTTAAAAATTATTTTTATTTTCGTTACGAGCAAATGTATATGCTTGACTAGCTCTAAGAAGTGCTAAGGAACACATAGAGCTAAATTTAGAACAATTCTAAACAGTCAGTTTGATACGACTTATTAATTAAAAATCAGTTAGATATGAGCAATGCAGTAAAATACATCAACAAGGAAATAGTTTTTAAGCATAGTGGAAATGGGCCATCTATTACATTATTACACGGGTATTTGGAAAGTAAAGAGATTTGGAATGACTTTGCTCAGGAATTGAGTAAAAAATTTAGTGTTACTATTATTGATTTACCTGGACACGGTGAGAGCGAGTCTTATAATCCTGCAAATTCGATGGAAATAATGGCCGAAGCTGTAAATAAGGTGCTTACGAAACTTAATATTGACAAAACTTTTTTAATAGGCCATTCGATGGGTGGATATGCTGCTATGGCTTTTGCCGAAAAATATTCGGATAAGCTTTGGGCTTTGTCTTTGTTTCATTCTGCTCCATTTGCTGATAGCGCAGCGACAAAAATAAATCGTGATCGTGAAATTAAACTTTTACTCCAAGGTAAAAAGCATCTTATATACTCGCAGCATTTTCCTAAAATATTTGCTAAGCAAAATGTAGATAAATTTGCTGCTGAAATTGAACAGGCCAAAAAGCTTGCTCGTAGTTTGCCCGAAAACAATATTATTGCCAGCTTAAAAGGTCTGAAATTACGAAAAGATAGAGCTTTGGTTTTAAGTGAACTCAAAGTTCCGTTTTTATATGTTGCTGGTAAGCACGATAATTTTATTCCTTTTGAAATGCGTAAACTATTACCTTATCCAAAGCAATATCAGATTATTGAGCTCGAAAACTCTGGGCACATGGGTTTTATTGAGGAAACTCAAAAATCGGTAAATGCAATTGAAACTTTTGCAAAAATGTATGCAGATAAGTAAATGTGCTATCTCTATTTTATTTATGGGTTGAAATTTGGCCATAGTTTGTCCCGAATATAGTGGAACTATTGAGTATTAATACTTCGTTAAATTTTTATAAACTACTGAAATCCATAGATTTACTAAATTCCATTTTATTTACTATGTTGTTTATAACTAGCGGAATACAGTTTTGAAACAGTAAATTTAGTAAATCTTAACGAACTATTGAGTATAGAATGATTCTAATTTCAGATTTGAAACTCTTTATTTTAGTATTATTTATAATTAAACGGTATATTTGTTATTACAATAGTTCGTTAAATATTTCTAAGGCATTGAATGATAATTATTTGCAAAATAAATTCATTAAGTATAACTGCTAGATATTCAGTATTTTAACTTAAAACTTAGCACTCGAAACTTAAAACTTAACGAAGTATTATTATCAAAGGACATACGCATAAAATATTAAATCAATGAAAAAATTTTACTTAGTATTAATTATTTTATTCCTATCATTAATGGGATTTGCACAGGAAAAGGAAACTAATTTATCAACTGATGCTTCATTTGGCGTTTTCAGTAAATATGTTTTTAGAGGTGTTGAAATTGGAACAGACCCATGTATTCAGGGTGGGGTAAGTGTTACGTATGATGGACTAACGATGGGTTTTTGGGCTTCAAATAATTTTTCGGGAACATATTTCGAACCTAATTTTTATTTTGAGTATTCAATAAGCAACTTTATTATAACTTTATATGATTATGATGTTGGACAAGGAATTGATTTTTTTAATTATAATACTGATGAAACAACTCATAGCGATGAAATAATGGTCACTTATACTATTAGCGATGATTTTCCGCTTTCATTAAGTCTAGCAACTATTTTTTATGGAGCAGATAAAAAACTTGATTATATTGATGCCATTACTGGTGAAGTTTTTTTAAAAAATAACTTTTCAACATATATAGAAGCATCTTATCCTTTTCAAATTAATGAAAATACTATTTCAGTAACTGGTGGTATTACAACACATGAAAGCGGTTTTTATGCAAGCGACAGTTTTGCATTAATAAACTTAGGCTTTTCATTTGAAAAAAGCATAAATGTTTCGGAATCCTTTAGTCTGCCAGTTGGTTTTTCGTTTATAATAAACCCTGAGTTAGGACGAGCATATTGTGTAATGAGCCTTAGTTTTTAGTCAATAGTTCGGTGCACTTTTGTAATTGTAAACAATAACGAGAACTTTGTCAAAGTTCGTTCTTTAAATTGAGTGCTTGACTATAAGTGCTTTATATATTTATTAACCGCAGCTTTGACAAGGTTTAACTGCCTGCACCGAACATCGGGGAAGTATTATAATTAAAAAACAACTTTAGTAATAGAGTGGTATAGATTAACTATTTAAGGTAAGGCAATTCAACAAAAAATGTAGTTCCAATATTTTCCTGCGACTTAAAGTAAATTGTTCCTTTAAGCAATTCAACCAATTTTTTTGTAATCGCTAATCCCAAACCACTTCCTTTTTCTGTGGTTTTAATTGTTGAATGAACTTGAGCAAATCGTTTAAACACCAAATCCCTTTTATTATCTGGAATTCCTAAACCGCTATCCTTTACATAAAGGACAATAGTTTCTTTTTTTAGCTCGTAACCAAATCTAATGCTGCCTTTATCAGTAAATTTTATAGCGTTTCCAATTAAATTAGTTAGTATTTGTATTAAATGTTTCTCATCCGAAATAATATAATCTTTTGATAAACTGTTGTCGTTCACTAATATCACTTCACTATGTGCAGCAGTTAGTTGAAGTTTAAATACTTCGTATAAATTTGTCAAAAGCTTTCCTAAATTTATATTTTTAATTTTAATGGTTTCTTGTCCAGCTTCAATTTTTGATAAATCAAGAATATCGTTAATAATAATAAGTAACTGTTTGGCACTAGATTCAATAATATTAAGGAATCTTATATTTCTTTCGCGTCTAAGGCTTTCTTTTAAAAGCTGTACAAAGCCCAATACGCCATTCATTGGAGTACGAATTTCGTGCGAAACATTAGCTAAAAAAGCTGACTTAAGCTGATCTGACTCCTCTGCTTGTTCTTTGGCAATAACAAGTTCCCTAGTTCTTTCTTCCACTAAGTTTTCCAAATGATTACGGTATTCTACAAGTTCATTATTTTGCTCGCTTAGCTTATTTCGTTGACTTAAAATCTCATCATGTTGTAGTTCAATTTCTTCTTTTTGTATTAAAATATTTTTTTCTGCATTTTTTTGCTCTGTAACATTTGCCTCAACAGCAATTAGTTTTATAATACTTCCATCATCGTCAATAATTGGTGTTAAGCTGGTTTGCACCCAAATCTTTTTTCCCGACTTACTCGTATTTTCAACTAAATACTCTACTGTTTGTTTGGTTTTTTTACATTCATTTAGTTTTTTAATAATTTTTTTACACGAGCTTGCAGCTCTTAAATTCTTTCCAAACGAATGAATTAATTCCTCTAATGTATAACCTAATAAATCAGTAAAGCCTTTATTAACCCATTCAATGCCTCCATCTACATCCATTATTATTACTCCATTACTAGTTTTACTAGCTACAAGCGAAAGCTTTTGCAACTCTAAATTTGCACGGCTAAAGTTTTCATTACTTGTGGTTAATTCTTTTCGTTGCGATGAAATTTCTTTATTCTGGGATAATATTTCATTATTATAGTTGCTTAATTTGATATTTGTTCTTTTCTTGTCTCTTAGTCCTTTATATACAAAATATACAAGACTTAAAATTAAAATAATAATAAATAGAAACACGAGTATTAAATTACGCTGTAACTTTAGTATAGATGTTTTTTCAATCAAAATACCTTCTTGCTTAGCAATAAGTTCTTGCTGACTAGTAAGTTTTTCGTTTTGTTGTAATAAAATAGCATCCGTTTCGGAAATACTGTTTTGTTGGTTAGCTATTTCTTTTTCTTGATTATCTAAAACAGCCAGTTTATTTCTGAGTAATGATTGTTTTTGATTAATTTCATTCAACAACAACTCTAATTTACTATTTTGTTGGGCAAGAATATCACCCTGCTGCGTTATTTTTGTGTTTTTTGCTGAAATAATATTTTCTTTGCCAGTAATAATACTATCCTGTGATATAATAGTCTCTTTTTGTTTTGTCACTTCTAGTTTACTAGCCTCTAACTTTTCTTTCTCAAGTGCCAGCTCTGCCTCCTTATCTTGAAATAGTTTTTGCACATCAATATAAGTTCCGCCAAGCAACAAAATATTGGGCTGAATAAT
>DAOVUO010000024.1 GCA_030632545.1 Bacteroidales bacterium | reverse complement strand
TTACGAACTTTATTATAAGGCTATCTATAATACGAGTTTTCGTTTACTGAGAAACCACCATTTGGCAGAGGAAGTAATGCAAGATAGTTTTTTAAAAGCTTTTGAAAAACTTGATCAATATGAAGGTGTTGTTGCTTTTGGAGCTTGGCTAAAAAAAATTGCTATCAATAAATGTATTGATAGTTTAAAAGCAAAAAAAATTATCGAACAATCATTAAATGAAAATATTGATACTAGTGAAAATGATAATGATAATTTAGAATTTGAAGATAATAGAGATACACTTGAAATTATTCGTCAAACAATTGAACTTTTACCCGATGGATATCGAGTTATTTTATCCCTTTATCTTATAGAAGGATACGATCACAACGAAATTGGTGAATTATTGGGAATTAAGGCATCAACTTCAAGGTCTCAGTTAGCAAGGGCTAAAAAGAATTTAATAGACCAACTTAATCAACAAAACTTAATCTATAGCCATGGAAAACTTAGAAAATTTAATCCGTAAAAATGCTCATCAGCTTGATATTTATGAGCCTAATAAAGACCATTTTGATAGATTTAAAAAAAAGATTAGTAAGCCAGATAATAGTAAAAATATTAAAATGGTTATTCTACTTGCTGCCAGTTTTTTAATCCTTTTTTCCTTAAGTTTTTTATTTACAACAAATAGTCGTTCAGATGCATTGCCTCAGTTAAGTGATATGTCGGCTGAATACCAAGAAGTTGAGTTCTTTTATCAAGTTGAGTTAAGCGATAAATTATCGGAGTTAAAAACAATCTCATGTAAGCAGACTTTACCCGATACTACATTTTATAATGAATTATTAGCTTTAAATCAAGAGTATACCAATCTGCAAAGAGATTTGGCTACTACCGATAATGACGAGCGAATTGTGAATGCAATGATATCTAACTACCAAATACGAATTAATTTGTTAGAAACTGTAATTATAAGTACAAAAAAATATTGTTTTTAAAATTTGAATTTGTTATCTCGTAAGTTGCTATATGATTCAGAATCACCAGATTCACCAGGCTTTTCCGTTTTTTTAGGTGCTCTTTTGTCCTTTCTAGTAATTCTTTTGTTTGAAGGATAATAACGTGCTTCTAGTTTATCAAAATACATAAAAATTTTATTGTCTGCATTGTAAATCGCTTCAAATATCAATATTGTAGTTAATGTTGTTTGAATTGAAAATATACTGACTATAAATATTCTAAACAGTTCAACAAAATAAAATCCATAAAATACCCAAAAGTATATTTGGCTCACCAATATGCTGATTATCATAAAAATAATAGTACCAAAAGCTAAACTTCTACGTTCTGCTTTTGTATTATGCCATTTGTTTCTACGAATAATAAAAATAGTAATTACAACTATTACCGACCAGTAAAAAAACTTTGGAATATATATATGAATAAAGTGTAATAAAAATTCACCAGCAATAGCTATAAAATATAGAATAAGTAGTGGTTTTGGTGTTTTTACGTTTTTCATTGCTTTATAATTTAGATGAAATTATTTAATTTATTAGTGTTTTGATTCTGTAAAATAGTTTTTGTTAGTTCTGATGTACAATTTATGAAAAAAAATGCTATCTTAAACAATCTTTTATTTCATGTTGTTCAGGAAGTGTGTTATTTTAAATGAATGTATAAAAAGTTAAGTTAATGGAGGCAGTAGACCAAGTTTTATACAATTCTTATGTAAAAAACTTTGAAAAATATCCATATCCTATATGTTTGCTCGATTTAGATAAAATTATTTATCTAAATCAAGAGTGTAAATCGCTTTTAGACCTTAATACTAGTGATATAAACCTAAGTATAGTTAATTTTATACATGATGATTATAAAGTACTGATACAAAATAGGTTGAAAAATAGAAAATTAGGACTTTCTGTTCCTGCTCAACTTGAAATAAAATTACATACACCAAAAAAAAGTGTTTTCGTAAGTGTATTTACACTCGATTTTCCAATTGGAATTCATAAATATACTCATGTAGTATTTGGAAAGCTAAATGATGTGCAGGCTCAAAAAATAATGCATATACCCGACGAGAATACTAATATTATATCTAATCTAAATTTTTTAAATACACTAATTGATACAATACCAAATCCTATTTATTACAAGAACCTAGAAGGGATATATATTGGATGTAATCAGGCATTTGTTGATTTTATGGGTGTGGGCAAGGAGAAACTTTTAGGTAAATTACCTAGCGAAGTACCACCAGTTATTCTTGCAAATATTTATCATGATGGTGATATGAGCTTGATTAAGAAAAATGATTCAGAAACTTATGAAGGAAAGTCTCGCGATATTTCTGGCGAAATTAAGGATATTATTTATCACAAAACAGTTTTTTTTGATTCTAAAAATGTAGTTGGTGGTATGGTTTGTACTTTGGTAGATATTACCAAGCATAAACAAGCAAAAAAGGCTCTTAAGGAAAGTGAAGTACGTGTAAAATTAGCTCTCGAAGCATCAATGCTTGGTTTATGGGATTTTAATCTTTCAAAGCACGAAATTTATTTAAGTCCAGAGTATTATATAATTCTGGGATATGCACCAAATGATTTTTTTTTTAAGATTGAGGAGTGGCTTACAAGTTTTTATGATTCTAATAATAATCCTATTGAACTTTTAAATGGGCCATTTAATACAATTAGAGATAAAATTGATGGAAAAGAATATAAAGTAAAAACAAAAGAGGGAGGATTTAAATGGGTTTTACTCAAAGGAAAAATTGTTGAACATCGATACGCAAAATATGATTATAGAATAACGGGAACAATAAGGGATATATCTGCTCAAAAAGAAGCTGAGCTTGCGGTACAGGAAAGTGAAATGAGATTTCGGTCGGTATTAGAAGCTTCGAATGACGCAATTGTTGTTTTGCTAAATAACAATGATTTAGTTTATTGGAACAAAAAAGCGGCTATATTATTCGCAACAAATCAAGAAGAATTAAGCAATTCGGGAGGATTTAAACAATTATTTGAGAAGAGTGAGTGGCTTAAATTGCAAAAATTATTAGATGAAATTGTAAGCACATCTACAGAATTGTCGTTTGAGTCAACAATGTTTAGTATTAATGGATTACAAGTGCCTGTACTTATTACAATAACACCCATAGAGATTAAGCGCAAACTTAATTTAGTATTAACAATAAAAGATTTGACAGCTAAAATTAAAGCAATTGAAGAGAAGAAAAAACTTGAAGAGCAATTGCGACATGCACAAAAAATGGAAACAATAGGTACATTGGCTGGAGGAATTGCACACGATTTTAATAATATACTTACACCTATTTTGGGTTATACACAAATGGCAATGTCGGATTTGGATGAGGAAAGTCCAATATTTGAGGATTTAGGGCATGTGTACAAAGCTGCTACTCGTGCAAGAGATTTGGTAAAGCAAATTCTAACTTTTAGTAGGAGAATAGAAACAGAAAAGGTAAATGTATATGTGCATTTAATTATTAACGAAGTGCTTGGTCTGATTTTAGCAACATTACCAGCAAATATAAAAATAGAGAAAAATATTCATTCAAAAATGGCTATTGTAAATATTGCACCCACTCAATTACATCAAGTAATTATGAATATGTGTACAAATGCCTACCAATCAATGAAAGAAAATGGGGGTGTACTAACAATTGATTTAGAGGTGGTTGATAATTTAGGCGATTTAGAAAAGGGGGAAAGTACTTTAACAGATGATACTTATATAAAGCTTAAAATTGTTGATACTGGAAAGGGAATTGAAAAGAAGTTGTTAAGTAGAATTTTTGAACCCTTTTTTACAACAAAAGAAGTAGGGCAGGGTACAGGCTTAGGATTATCAGTAGCTCATGGTATTATAAAAGATTCAAAAGGAGAAATTTTTGTTAATAGTAAAATTGATGTTGGAACAGAGTTTACAATTTATTTACCTCATGTTAATGAGATTCCAAAGCCAGTGAGTATATTAGAGCCAAATATTGTAAATACAAATTTGAGTGCTTTGGTGGTTGATGACGATATTGATGTACTTGGTTTGATTACCAAAGCCTTAGTTGCTATGGGATTTGCTGTTGAATCTTGTAATAGTTCAACTAAAGCTTGCGAAATAATTAATAAAAGAGCAGAAGAGTTTAATCTTTTAGTTACCGATCAAGTAATGCCCGACAAACAAGGCGTTGAGTTAGTTCAAATATTGAAAAGAAAAAATCCATTGGTAAAATCTATTCTTATTACCGGATTTAGCTCTAGTTTAACAGATGAAACAGCAAAAGAGTTTGGAGTAGATAAATTTTTAATGAAACCAATTATTATTGATAAATTAGCTGAGGCAATTTTTCAGGTATTAGCTTAATTAACCCAAAAATATATAAAATGGCAAAAATTTTAATTATTGATGATGATAATGATATAGCAGGCTTGTTAACAAAATTACTAAAAAGGAAAAATTTTGATGTGTTGGTTGCAAATAGTGGTGCAGATGGAATTTCGATATTTAATAAGGGTGAAATAGATTTGGTAGTTACTGATATTGTAATGCCCGATATTGGTGGGCTTGAAGTTATTCGTATTTTAAAAAATACCGACAAAAATGTGAAAATTATTGCCATGTCAGGTGGTGCTTTAATAAATTCGGGAACATATTTAACTATGGCAAAACAATTAGGGGCAAAATATGCTTTTCAGAAACCATTTGATTTAAACGAGTTTATGACTGCAATTATTTCTATGTTGCATTAGCTTAAGAGTTCGACCCTATTATTTAGCTCAATAATACCAGCATTAACTGATTTTACAAATTCTTTAATTGTTTGCTCATAAGTGTCGGTGTCTTCTTCTTCTTTCGCTTTTAATTCAAGTTCTTTCATATCGCTTGCTAAAGATGTCATGCCTACAATGGTTAGAGAGGATTTTGTTTTATGCGCCATTTCGCTTAATTTAAAGTAATCCTTGTTCTTTTCATGTGTCTGTAAATCAGCTATGTATTGAGGTATTTGTTCTTTAAACAAATTAACCATTTCTTTTATAATAGTAATATTCCCACCCGACATTGTTTTTAAATAACTCAAATTGCTAATTGAAACATTATCACTTATTTGGGGCTCATTTTTTAATTTTATTTTGGTAGATGATTGAGAAACAAGCGCAGTTACTAAGTCTTCATTTGTAAAAGGTTTAGATACGAATTTATCCATTCCAACATTAAACGATTTATCAATTTCTACTTTGGTCGCAGCGGCAGTTAATGCTATTATTAATATGTCTTTATTTAATTCGCAATTATTTCTAATATACTGTGCTACTTCAAAACCATCTTTTATAGGCATGTGTAAATCAAGTAGTATGGCATCAAATTTTTGTTTTGCCAATTTATCAATAGCTTCGCCACCATCAGAAGCTATTGTGAAATTAACTTTATACTTTTTAAGCAGTTCTATTGCAACTAATTGATTGAGTTTGTTGTCTTCTGCAAGTAAAATATTCATAGTTGACAATTGCTCTAACATTGATTTGGTAATTTCAATGTCTCTACTTTCTTCTGCCTCAATATCAGTTAATTTATAAGGTATTATAATTGTGAAAACAGAGCCTTCGCCAACTTTACTCTGCACGCTTATTGATCCATTTTGTAGTTCAATTAATTGTTTAGAAATGGACAAGCCAAGACCAGTACCACCATACTTTCTTGTCGTTTCGGTACTCTCTTGCTGGAAACTCTCAAATATTGTTTCAAGT
This sequence comes from Bacteroidales bacterium, assembly GCA_030632545.1. Taxonomy (GTDB): domain Bacteria; phylum Bacteroidota; class Bacteroidia; order Bacteroidales; family DYOH01; genus DYOH01. The sequence goes on along the minus strand of DAOVUO010000024.1, from coordinate 7,411 downwards.
TTTTCAGATTTTATACCAATTCCAGTATCAATAACCATAAATTGAATATATTGGAAATCATTATCTTCTTTTAGTTTACGTAAATTCACTGTAACGTGACCAGTTTCAGTAAATTTTATACCATTTCCAGCAATGTTTAGTAAAATTTGAGTTAATCGAATTGGATCACCTAATAGATTATTGGGTACATTTTCCCCTATTATATATTTAAGCTTTAAATTTTTTTTATCTGCTGAAAATTTAAGTGTATTATGTACTTGTTTTACAAGTTTCAATAAATTAAAAGGCAAGCTATCTATATGAATATTACCCGACTGAATTTTTGAAAAGTCAAGTATATCATTAATTATTACCAGAAGATTTTCTGCAGAAACTTTTATGTTTTTTAAATATTTTAATTGTTGTATCGTTAGTTCATTTTCCATTAGAATATTTGTCATTCCAAGAATGGCATTCATAGGAGTACGGATTTCGTGACTCATATTTGCAACAAACTGCTCTTTTACCTTTACTAATTCCAATGCCTGTTCTTTAGCTTCTACTAATTCAATATTTTGAATTTCGATATGTTCTAGCATTATATTCACACCTTGGGCAAGCATTCCTATCTCATCTTTTGATTCAATGCTTGCTCTAAGTGAATAGTTGTTATCGTTTTTTACCTGGCTAACTAGCTTTTGCAGCCCGAATAGAGGTTTTGTGATAAAACCCTGAAATTTAACTGTAAGCACAAATGCCATTATAGATGAACCACCAAATATTAGGGAAATGATTTTTAAATATTGTAAAATGCGTTGTTTAATTGGTAATTCCGACTGAATGTATATAGCACCAATAAGGTCGTCTGAAAATTCATTAATTCCCCTAAATTTTATTGATTGAAAAATATTTACAGTATTTCCATCAACCCAACTTGTGTCAATTTCTCTGATAATTAAATTAATTGGCTCTTTTTGCTGTAGTGACTTTATTGAATAATCTACAAAAAAGCTAAAATGACTTTGTTCTTGGTTTATATTATAAATTACGACATTGCTTATTTGTGGTGCATTTTTTAAGGATGATAAATAGGCTTCGGTATTTAAATTATCTTCAAAAAAAATGGCTGCTGAATTACTCTCGCCAAATACTTTAGCAAAAATGCTTAGTTCACTTGTTTGATTATTTATGTAATTTCTGTAATCGATGTATACAAAAATTACTGTAGCTAAAAAGAGCGTAATTCCGCCAATACTTGTTATTAACAAAATAATTTTAAGTTTGACTGATAAATCTTTAAATAATAATTTCATTTGTTTAAAATTAGTATTTGACTTTTGACATATTCCTAATTATTAATACTGCCACGAGCATCGGGGAATCATTAAATTAAATTAGTACCATATTAATTAATAACCCGAAGCCGATATTAATTTTGCCACTGCAAGTAATCGAGAATCAATTATAAAGCCTTTATTTTTGGCCGATATATAGTTTATTTCGAATTTTTTGCCGTTTGGTTCGCTTATAAAATTAATTATACCCCCTCGTTGACAAAAATAGGGAATATTATTTCCAATAGTTAAAACAGGCTTCCCCGATAATAATTTTAAAATCTCATTAATTTCATCTTGATTATTTGAATTTATAAATAGAACATGGCAATATTCTATTTCTTTAATTGAATTATATTCGGTCAATATCCAATTGTTAGGTGATTTATATCTAGCTTCAAGCATTTTCTGAAATACATCACCAAAAATATCATCGCCATAAATACCAAACACAAAATTTTGATTTGCTAATGAATCTGGCCATTTAACAAATTTTGTAAAATTTATAATATAACCAGCTTTCAGTTGTGATTCAGTATATTTTTGCGCACTTACTCGTTGACTATTAAATAATAATAGTGCTAAAATAATAGAGATGCTATATTTTATTTTTTTTAATATCAATTCGATAAATCAAATATTTTAATTAATACAAAGTAATGATTTTCAGTGTAATTTTCAGACAACTCGCTAGGTTGTAATGATGTATGTATAAGTATGTCTTTGCATCTACAATTTTGATTATATAAATATTCGTAAACTATTTGAGCTTTTTGTTTAGTATAATGAAGCTCTTTTGCTTTATCTGCTGTTTTATTTTCTGAAATTCCTTCGATTACAATTTGTAAATATGGGTTTTTATCTAATAATTCAACAATGTCGTTTAGAACAGGAAAGTATTTTGGAAGCATCTTATAATTATCAAGTTTAAATACCATTTCATATTGGAACGCAATTTTTGCATTGAGAAGGCTGCCTTGTTCATAAGAATGAGCTATCATATCATTTGAACCAATAAGTTTGGAAATTCTCTCAGAAGCAATATTGTGATATGCACGAAGGGGGGGAGATGTTTTAATTGTGTCATTTCCAATAATAATGAAATGGTTGTGCTCAGAAATATGTGAATTGTAAGTAATTGAATACACTTCTGATTTCTCACTATTTTCAAATAGTTGATTAATTGTTGCTGTATCTTGATTGTTAATTGTAGATTCTATTAAATCAAGTAAATCTTCAAAATTATTTTCAGGTGCTTGTTCTGGTGTTTCTGTTGATGCAGTTAAATTTTCATCTGCAAAATTTTCAAACGAATCAATTTTTTCAACTACATTACTAAATAAATTAACTAAATCATTTTTATATTGTTTTAAAGAGTCTTGAGCTATTGTACCTAAATCATAAAAATCATTTTTTACAATAAGTTCATTTACAGCATCATTATTAACTTTATCAATAGGTATGAGGCTTATTGTTTGAAAAATTTGATAAAAATATTCTTGTTGCGGAATTTCCACTGTAATTCTTTGAGCTCTGTAATTCTCAGATTCAAAAATTAAATCGTAAATCTTGCCAGGTTCAAAAACAATATAATATTTTCCTTTCTGATTGTTGGAAGTAAAACTATATTTTAACTTACTTTTAGTTTCAATATCAACTACTGTGAGTTTCATTTTTACAGGAATAGCAGGATCGCCAGCTAAAAATGTTCCATTAAGTAAGGTTAATGGTATCGACTTATTTAATTTTACTCTAAACAAATCATGTAATCTGATATTTGAAGGTTGATTGCTTGAATAGTAGGCCGTATTTGTACTTATTGGGATATAAAATGATCTATTATTACCAACCGAATTTATTGCAAATCCAATATTTTGAGGATTTCCAATTTTATTTTTTTTATTAATAATAGCGGTAAAAATATCAAATCCACCCATTGAAGTGTATGAGGATGAACTAAAATATAAAGTTGAATTTATTCGATTATAAAAAGGGTCAACCTCGTCAAAAGTTGAATTAATCAACTCAAGAATTTCTGGTTTATTCCATCGTCCATTAATCTTTTGCGAAACTCTGTATATGTCATATCCGCCAATTCCGCTACTTCTAGCACTTGAAAAATATACTTCTTTCTCATTTTTTCCATAGCAAATACGTCCATCATTATTACCTAAAAAATCTAAATTTGTAGGTTGAATTTCAATTACTTTATCTGCGCTCACTCTACATTTAAACGCTTTAGTATCCAATTCAGTTTCTTTGTATACTAAAAGATTTGCTTGATTATAATCCATTCCGCAAATACGAATAGATTTAGCATTTAATAAAAAACTACTTGGAAAGATAAGCGGTTTGGATTTAGTCCAAATGTCAAAATTTCGGTAGCTAACCATTATTTTGCTAATTTGGTTTTTACCAGAATCTCTTTCAAAATAAAGGATACTACCATCGTTGTTAATAACTAGTTGATCCTCATCAAGTTTAGGATTGTTTATATTGCCTCGTAAGTCTTGTATTTCTTTATAAACTGTATCCTTAATTATTTCTTTTGCATTTAAACATGCATTATTCATGTGCTTTACATACAGGTAAAATTCATCTTTTTGATTTACATTTTCCAAATACTTATTAAAATAGTATATTGCCTTATCAAATTGATAGTCAAGATGGTATAGTCTTCCTAAATCCTTGTAAATTATTGTTGGTGTATTTGAATAACCAGATTCAATTACATATTCAATATACGGCAAGGCTGTTTGTGGATTCCCACTTTTTTCTAAATGGCAAACAGCAATAAGATATTTTACATATACTTGCTCAAGATTAATGAATTGAGAGTCTAAATAAAATTGGTATTCTTCAGAATTTTTTAAAAATTGAGGAGCACTAATTGAGTCAAGAGAATATAAAATAACTAAAGCACTATCATAGTTTTCTTCATATATAAGATCCAACGATTTATAGAAAGTTTTTTCATAGATTCTTTTGTCAAGTTGTTGTGCTATAGAAAACTGACTAAGAAAACTTAATGCAATAATAAAACTGATCTGGATTTTCAATTTTGCCATTAAATATATGATTACTTCTTTGAATCTTCCTTTTTTACATTGGTTTTTAGTATTGTACCTATAATATTATCGAAAAGTTTAAATAAAAACTCAACGCTATATCCTGCTAAAAATGCTACCGCCAAAGGCGACAAATCAGCAATGAAATTTTGCCCTATACTAGAATTATCACCCCAAAAAAGTCCAACAATTAGTCCAAGAAGTGCACCAAGGCTAATTCGTAATGTGTAATTAATTCTTGATTCCTTGGTGAAAAGCATCTCTTTAATCTCTGTTGTTAAATTCCGCAGAACAAATGCAAACCCCCCAAGTAAACCGTAGATCAAAGGTAGTATATAAATATTAAGTATAAGATGTACATTATTAGCTGATTGTACTACGTTTACTCTTTCTATATAAGCTGGGTTCATTCCTGGCCCACCAATAAACTCATTTTCTTGCTCAGTTGCTGGAGTAATCTCATCCGAAGAAAAATCTAGGAACTCAATATTATGCCAATAATTAAGTAATTCTATGCTACTGTTTTTTTCGTTTTCTAGCTCCTCAAATTCACTTTGAAGCATACCAAATTGCATACTTGTTCTTTTATTCTTAGATTTGTCAATTAGTGATAAATCAGTAAGTTGAAGTTCTATTTCTTTCATTCGTGTACTCGCTTGCTCAATAGTTTTTAGCAGAGTTGTTCCTACAACCGAATATATTTGAAGTAATAGCATCATAACCATTGAAAACAAAGCTAAAGTAGTGTATCTTCGTACAGCTATATGAGCAGAAGCTTGTTTTACTTTCTGCTTAAACATGCGTTGCAAAAAGTTTTGATTTAGAATTGGTTGTTCAATAGTGGCAAGTAAACTATTTATTGTAACAGGGCGTATTAGCTTTACTACTTGTTGATATGTAAACCAGAAAATAGCTTCTTCATCAGCTGTCCATTCCGAATTTGCATCAAAATGCTTAGCATGAGTCAAAATATTAATTTGCTTTGCCTCTATATCTATGCCGTGTTCTGCTATATAAGATAATAATAATTGCGAATGAATAACCGCTTCGCCTAATAAATGATTGTTAGTATTTGTTGCCATGTATGATTAAATAGAATAAAACAATGACTACTCATATATATGAGTAGCACCGTTAATATAGTTAATTCTTGATAAAAATACTACTATTTCAGAAGAATTTGAAATTTTTTGCGACTATTAAATTCTATAATACCATTATCAGAGTACGATATAACTTGCACTTCCCACCATCCAGTTTTTAATTCACTTATAGTAGATTCAAATGCAATATAATATTTTCCATCGCGTAATGTATTATGTGTTTTCCCTTTTACACTTTTAACAAAAAAACGTTTTGTGCTTGGATATCTATACCATTGAAACTCAAATTCTGGTAAATTGTTCTCGTCAAATTTTTTCAATTCATTTTTTGAGAAGAAAAGGATTAAGGATAATGAGTCAGGTTTTTTTATTCCATTTTTAAATGCGGTAGGTAAAAAAATAGCTTGATTATCTGCTTCCCATTCTACATGATCAGGATTCAGCATAGAAACTGGTTGTGCTTGAAGTCCAGTATTTATAAGAAATAAAGTAACAATAAGAAATATTTTATTCATGGTAATCTTTTACTTTAGATAATCAAAATTCATACCAAGTATGGCATTGTTTATTCCCATTCAATAGTAGCTGGCGGTTTTGAGCTAATGTCGTACACTACTCTGTTTACACCTTTTACTTTATTTATAATTTGATTGGATATTGATGCTAAAAAATCAAATGGCAAATGTGACCAATCGGCAGTCATTCCATCTGTAGAACCAACTGCACGTAGTGCTACAACACTTTCATAAGTACGTTCATCGCCCATTACGCCAACTGATTGTACTGGGAGTAGAATTGCACCTGCTTGCCAAACCTTATCGTATAAATTTGATTCTTTTAAACCATTTATATAAATAGCGTCAACTTGTTGCAACAAACTTACTTTTTCGGGAGTAATATCACCTAAAATACGTATGGCTAAACCTGGGCCAGGAAAAGGATGTCGGCCTAAAATATGCTTTCCAATTTTGAGTTCTGCCCCAACTCTTCTTACTTCGTCTTTAAATAGCAATCGGAGTGGTTCAACAATTTTTAATTTCATATAATCTGGTAATCCACCAACATTATGATGCGATTTAATGGTCGCCGAAGGTCCTTTTACCGAAATAGATTCTATTACGTCGGGGTAGATTGTTCCTTGTGCTAACCATTTGGCATTTTCTATTTTATGTGCTTCTTTATCAAAAACATCTATAAAAGTTTTTCCTATTGCTTTTCTTTTTTCCTCTGGATTAGAAATTCCTACAAGTGCGTCCCAAAAGAGTTGTTTTGCATTTACACCAATTACTTTAAGTCCAATATCTTTGTATGAATCTAATACCTCTTCGTACTCATTTTTACGTAATAAACCATTATCAACAAAAATACAAGTTAGATTTTTTCCAATAGCTTTTTGAAGTAAAACAGCAGCTACAGTGCTATCTACACCGCCAGATAAGCCAAGAATAACCTTGTCGTTGCTTAGTTTAAGTTTTAATTCTGATACTGTAGTTTCAACAAACGAAGCAGGAGTCCAATTTGCTTTACATCCACAAATATCTAGCACATAGTTTTTTAGTATTGATTTTCCTTCTTCTGTATGATATACTTCTGGATGAAATTGAATGCCATAGGTAGTTTCGTCATTTATTTTAAATGCACCAACTTTTACATCTTTAGTACTTGCTATAATTTCGTAATTATCAGGTGTTTTAGCAATTGTATCGCCGTGAGACATCCAAACTTGAGTGTTTAACTGAACAGATTTAAATAATTCACTCTCATTACTAATGAATTGTAAATTTGCTCTTCCGTATTCTCGATGATCAGAAGGAAGTACTTCGCCGCCAAAGTTATGCGCTAAATGCTGAGCACCGTAACAAATGCCTAGTAATGGCTTAATTCCTTTAATATTATTTAATTCAGGAATTGGTGCTTTTTCGTCTCT
>DAOVUO010000274.1 GCA_030632545.1 Bacteroidales bacterium | reverse complement strand
CAAACGAAGCTGCACCACTTGTCATACTTGAGGCTTATGCAAAAAGAATACCTGTTATTGGTTCAGATTATCCTGCAATTGACGAAATGATTGACAACAAGCATAACGGACTAATTTTTAAAAATAGAAATAGTGCTGATTTAGCTAAAATTTTGACTAATTTAGTTGAAAACAGAGATTTAATAGCGTATTTTAGTAAAAATATAAAACAGCCTAAAGATATTACAGAATTAGTTAATGAGCATATTGATTTGTTTGAGTATTCGTGATTTTAAATTATTATAGCAATATTGAAACAATCGTATATAAATCATATCTTTGCATAAGCTTAAAACAAGAACTATGAAAAATCTACCCTTAGGTTTACAAGATTTCGGTGAAATTATCAACAATAATTATCTTTATGTAGATAAAACAAAATTCATATATAACTTATTTTCAGGCAAATACTATTTCCTTTCTCGTCCACGACGTTTTGGTAAGTCGCTTTTAATTTCTACCATGAAAGAGTTGTTTCTGGGTAACAAAGAACTCTTTAAAAACCTTTGGATTTACGATAAAGTTAATTGGCAAAAACATCCAGTTATTCACATATCTTTCAGTACATTAGACTATAAAGAACAAACACTGAATAAAGCTATTTCAAATAAAATTGACAAAATAGCAGCCGACTATAAAATTAGTTTAAAAACAGAACTCTATTCTACTAAGTTTGAAGAATTAATCCATGAGCTTGCAAAAACACAAAAAGTAGTTATTCTCATTGACGAGTACGACAAACCAATAATTGATTACATAGAAAACATAGAGCAAGCAAAAGAAAACATGGCTGTTCTCAAAAATTTCTATTCCGTACTTAAAGATGCCGACAGCTATCTTCGTTTCTTGTTCATCACTGGTGTATCAAAATTCAGTAAGGTTTCTATTTTTTCAGACCTTAATAATTTAGAAGATATTACCATTGATAGCAATTCTGCATGCCTTACTGGTATTACCGAACAGGAATTAAAAAATTATTTTGAACCATATATTCAAAAATTAGAAGAAAAATACAGCAAATACAATATAAATGTCCGTAAAAAAATTAGAACAGAGTACCTAGGCTATTCTTGGGACGGGGTCTGTTTTCTGTACAATCCTTTTACACTACTCAATTTATTTAAGAAAAGTACTTTTGGTGATTATTGGTTTCAATCTGGCACACCAACATTTTTAATGAAATTAATTAAAGAACAGCATTATACAACTTTTGATTTAGAAAATAAAACGCTTTTTGTATCCACCTTCGATAAATACGAAATTGAAGATATTACCCTTATTTCTTTGCTCTTCCAAACAGGTTATCTTACAATAAAAAAGTACGATCTTCTGAAAAATACAATTACTTTAGATTATCCAAACGATGAAGTAGCCAAAGCTTTCAGTATTCATTTATTGGCAAATCTAAATGGCGGTAAAACAGTTACCACCAACTCTATGCTATATCAAATGACCGTAGCAGTTGAAGAAAACAAGATTGAAAAATTTCTTGAGTTACTAAGCGAGTTATTCAAGGGAATTGCTTATCCACTAATTGATAACAAAGAAAAATACTATCATTCCGTTTTTTATTTAGTTGTAAAAATGTTGGGTTTTAATATCGAAAGCGAAATTATGACCATTGACGGGCGTATTGATTGTGTACTGAAAACCAAAGATGTAATTTATATTATTGAATTTAAAACAGGAAACACCATAAAAGCCATCAACCAAATTAGAGATAAAGCATATCATCAAAAATACGAATCTGACAAACGAAAAGTACAACTCTTAGGTATTGATTTCGATACGGAAAACAAAAAAATTGCTGATTATAAATTAGAAGATGCTTAATCTTTATTGAACTAAAGGAGAGTAAATTTATTTGACAACCAAAATTAACTTAAAGACATACAGTTAGGAGTATTCACAAAAAAAGTCAAGACAACTAGCTCATAAATAGGCTATTCAATAGAACGTTATGATACAGACTATAAAAAAAGTAATTAAAGATTATTTCGTTAAAAATAATACAATTCCAGACGTAAGACAATCATTTACTCGTTTAAAAGAATTGGGAGTAAATCCAACTAATGTATTTGATATTGGAGCATATCATGGAGATTTCTCAAAATTAATCTTTAAAATTTGGCCTGAGGCGAACGTTTTCTGCTTTGAAGGAAATCCGCTCAAACAACAAATTATTGAAAAAAACCTAAGCTCTTACAAATCATCAATAAAAATTTTCTCATATTTATTAGGTGAAGATGATAATAATAATGTAAGTTTCAATATTCAAGAAACTGCTTCTTCTGTTCTGAATGAGCACCATAATCAAGGATTCGATAAAATAAATGTCCCAATGAGAAGCTTAAGATCTTTAATTGATGAAAAAACAATTCCTATTCCATCTTTACTAAAAATAGACACACAAGGGTATGAATTCGAAATCCTGCTGGGTTTAGGCTATTATATTAAACAAGTTGAATATATTCTTTTGGAATCTAATTTTTTGGATATTCATAAAAATGTACACTTAGTTGCTGATATTGTCAAATATTTAAATGAGTTTGAGTTTGTAATGTATGATATTACTGAAATACATAGGCGACCTTTGGATAATGCAATTTTTCAGGTGGATTATATTTTTGTAAAAAAAGACTCTTTTTTGCGTCAAAATAAAAGTTGGAAATAAAATTGAAAATCCTCATACCAGTTGACCCAGAAATCGCAGTTCCACCAATTCTATATGGCGGTGTAGAACGTCTTGTAGATGGATTAATCAATGAATATATCCGTCAAGGACATAAAGTCTATTTACTTGCACACGAAGATTCGAGCCAGAAAAATGCTACAAAAATATTCAAATGGAAGGGAAAGAATTCAAGAAATAATAAAGACACATTCCTTAATGCTTTGATGCTAATGCGTGTTTATCACAAAATTAAGCCTGATATTATTCACAGCTTTTGTAGATTGTTATACCTCTACCCCACCCTTTTTACTTCAAAAGTGCCATTTTTAATGACTTATGGTCGTTTTATTAGCCCAAAATCTACTGCCTTAGCGAGCATTTTGGGCGGAAAGCAAATAAACTTTACATCTGCAGCAGGGCACATGCTAAATCACCTTAAAAGCTTTAAACACAAATTTACACCAATTTACAATTTTACACTTACCGAATACTATATACCTAACGATAAAGTTGAAAAAGAATATTTAATGTTTCTTGGTCGAATTGAAGATATTAAAGGAACAAAAGAATGCATTGATGTGGCTTTAGCAACAAAACAGAAATTAATAATTGCCGGGAATATTCAACCAGGTCATGATGATTATTTTGAACAACAAATTAAGCCATATTTAAATAATGATTTGATAGAGTATGTTGGTCCAGTAAATGATGAGCAAAAATTGTATTATTTACAGCGTTCAAAAGCGTTTTTATTTCCAATTAAATGGGAGGAGCCATTTGGAATTGTAATGGCCGAAGCAATGGCTTGTGGTACGCCAGTCATAGGTTTTAGGCGAGGCTCTGTGCCCGAAGTAATAAAAGATAATGAAACAGGTTTTGTTGTGAATAATGTAAGTGAAATGATTAAAGCTGTTAATAAAATTGGGCAAATTGACAGAAATACTGTTCGTTCCGATTGTAAGCAACGGTTTTCTCTGGATGTAATAGCTAAACAATATATAGAACTAATGGAGAAGATTATCTCAAATTAATAGTTCCACGATGTTAGTGGCAAGCAGTTAAACCTTAGCCACAGTTTGTCACTAATATCGAGAGAGACAAAAATATTTAACTACCTATTGACTATACTCAATAAGCAGTTAAACCTTGTCAAATCACGATTAATAGACTCAAAATCAACAACAAAACATGTAGAAAAAAATTCGCAAGGTTCTAGTAATTGATTACTCACTACTAAATCGGTAAACAATTACAAAAATACACCTAACTATTGAGCACTACTGCAATATAGAGAAAATTATTATACCTAAACATTCGTTTTTTCATTGCAAGACTTCTTCTCTCTATACAATAGTTCGGTAAATTTTTATAAACTACTGAAATCCATAGATTTACTAAATTCTATTTTATTCACTATGTTGTTTATAACTAACGGACTACAGTTTTGAAACAATAAATTTAGTAAATCTTACCGAACCATTGCTCTATAATGAATTTATTCTTTTATATCATAAACTTTACAAACAGGATTGAATGCAAACCATGCAAAAGCAAAATCAAAACTATAGGTAATTGGCTTTAATTGTTTGTTTTCTAGTTTTCCACTTATACATCTACCAATAAAATTCCATTGCGAACCTGTTTCATTGTCAATAAATCCGTTTTCGTTTTCGTTTGCAACAAAAGTCAGAATTTGATTATCAAGATTTGCACTAAAAACTGTAGCAGAGCCCATTTGTCGCCCATTTTTAATTTCACGTGTATCTAAATTAGACATCATTGCTGAATCATAGAATAGAACAATATTATCTCCATCTAATATATCGTTAATTACTTTTTGCTCTTTTAATACGTTAAGGGGGTATATTTTTTCTGAATTATCTTTCTCAATAGCAACAACATATTCCATTGCTGGGAGTCTATTATCAATCTCTTTAAAGAATAACCGAGGATTTTTCCCTATTGAATCATACCTAAGGTAGTTATTAATTTCGTAGTTGGTCTTGTAGGT
>DAOVUO010000075.1 GCA_030632545.1 Bacteroidales bacterium | reverse complement strand
TAATTGATACATTTTGCTTTAAACTGAATTTGCATTCATTAAAATTAGGCGCACTAAAAATAGGTTTTATATTATTCGAAAATCCGTAGCCTTCTAAGGGTATTCCCATAATATTCCTATTGCATTCCTTATCGGAATTATCATCATGGAAAAGTGCAATGCCATAATCATTTGGAGCTAAATCATTTATTTCGATACTTGTAGTGCTAGAAACTACTTTTGCTACTACATTCCGATAAGCCTTTCCTTCTTTTGGGAAATCGGCGGAAGAGTTATAAATACCTATACGTATTTCACCTCTAATATCTTGAATATTTGATATATTAATAGTCAAGTTGTAATTTTGTGTAGTTGCAACTAAAGAAAACCCAATAAAGTAAAAAATAAATACTAGCGTGCGCATAACAAATTAGTTTTATTAATGTAAATAGCTTGCTCTTTATACTTTCAAAAATATACTCCAATGTACAATCTTTTATCCTCAAAAAAGAACTATAATCTATATATCAGCAGCTACAAAAAATGCTACAAATTTTTCCTTCCTATTATAAAACTGGTTGCTCAAACTACGTCCATTGTAATAATTAAGACCGATTCTTAGTTTGTGTTCATTTCGCTTTTGCGGTAAAATATATCCACCAACAAGCGACTGATTAGGATAAAACGCATTTAATTGGTATGCACTTACATTATAAGCTGTAAAAACTCCGCCCAAATATTTATTCTTAAAATAATATTCGAGTTCAGCTCCTGCTTGTAAGTTTATATAGGCAAACATATTAGGCTTATTTTGTCGCTTACCCATAAAATCAACACCAGGCATAAAAAAACCAAAGTCGCCATATACATTTAAAATATCCCACTTTGGATTTCGTAAAAAATATAATGGACGAACTGCAGTAGAAAAAATAAAATCGTCTCTTACAGGCAATTGAGTCATATTGGGGTCAATGTCAATAGGCGAGATTACTTTACCAGATGGAAATTCATCGCCTATATGAGTGCAAATATGATGCTTTGAAAAACGCATGCTTAGCCATTCAAATGGACGAGCAGCAAAAGCTAAATAATAAATTCCATCAACAGCAATTACATCATGGTTTCCTCCTCTCATTACTATTGGCGTAGTTATACCAACATCAAGCTCAAAACCTAATTTCGAATTCTTTTTTGAACGAAATTTAAAAAAAGAAAAACGAACACCTGGATTAACTACCAGTTTTCCTAAATATCCACCATCTTCATTTACAGAATCAAAAAAATCTATATCGCTATATTTCATTTTTTGTACCGATACATCAAAACGAGCCCCTAAAGGATCGGCTAAATATGTTGGATATATATTCTCATAATCAATTATGTTTACACTCCAGTTATTTAATTCAAACTGAAATATATTTGTTGAATCCTTTTGAGCACTAAGGCTTGATATATATGCCGCAAATATTGTTAATACTATAATTTTTTTCATTCCAAAATTAATCCAAAATTTAACTTTACTATCTTATAATGTAGCTGTCCAAACATCGTTTGATTGGCCATAAGTAGCCGTAAAACCTCCAAAAATCCAAATTTTATCTTTCCAAACAAAAGCATCGTAACTATGTCGAGCATCAATAGCGACTCCTTTTGAATCTAGTCCCCAATATCCATTTGAATCATAAGTCCACGAAGGATAATAACTATCGCTAGCAAACATATAATGCTCATTTGATATTGTTTTTCCTGGTAAGGACCAAACTAAATCTTTGTAAAATACCATTTGATGAGCTGAACGATAAAGATATCTGTCCTCTACTATGGTAGAATCTCTTAAATCTGACCAATTTTCACCATCAGAAGATGTCCATAAGGCTTGCCAATTAGTAATAGGATGTGTTGCATTACCTTCGGCCTCAAAAATAATTCCATGCACTCCCCCATTTATGTACAATTGATTATTAACACCAACAGTTGCAGCAAGTTCAGCTCTTATCCCAAAATCATTACTTACTAGCAACTCCCAGTTTATTCCATCTGTAGAACGCCAAACATCATTAAAATACTCAGTAGCATATCTGCTTTCGTGATTTTCGAGCATTGTTTTACCTGCAATCAGATATATATAATTAATGCCTCCATGAGTTGCTACCACACAACTATGATGCATACGTGGAAACCAATCTTGCACGGAGCTTAATTCAGGATAAGTACGTTTTTTTATTAAAGTCCAGTTTTCACCATCAGTTGTTTTCCAAACATCGTTATTATACTGCCTATAACCATTAGCCTCATCAACAGAAAAACCACCAATCAAATAAATAGCATCTCCCGCTCCATCGTTAAATACTACTAACTCATGACCTCTTCGGCCTAACCAAGGCGCATCATCTATTACAAGTTTCCAGCTTTTTCCATCATCCGACGACCAAACGTCTTCGTAATAAGTATCGCCTTTAACTTGGCCGGGATTATATCCACCAATTACCCACAACTTATTATTAAAAGCAATGGCTTCATGGTCATATCTATTTTCCCATTCTGCATTTTTAACTATCTGTTGCCAGTTTAATGCACCATCATATTCAGGTAAAGCAAATTCTTTATAAGTTACTATTTCGCATGCGCTTGCTACTAAAACTAAAAATAGTAGTATAAATCTGTTCTTATACATTGGTTTTATTGTGAATAATTAAATTACAATTTTATTAAAAAATATTAAACTACAAAATATTATAATACTTCCCCGATGTTAGGGACAGGCAGTTAAAATGCACCGAACTATTGTATTAAACACTAGAAGATAAGGTTCTACTACCAATTTAGTGGGTAACTAATTTTAAATATGAAAACAGTGACTAAACATAATATTCTTTGCTTATCTGCATAGCTGTTTATAAGCTAAACCATACAAACTTAAGATAAAAGCAATTATTACTATTTTAATAAATTAAACATTTAAACATTATTATATCCCTCAAAATTTTCAGTGCCACCGAAATTTGAATCTCTACACACGAAATTGGTAGTGGAACGGAAGATAATATTTGCTTTGAGCTTATTCACATACCCAAAAACACTTAAGCAACTCACAAACAAAGGCATAATCTATCACAAATTTAATTGAAAGAAAATAATGCAGAGACTAGATACGCTAATAAGAGGAAAAGGCGACACTAATTACTGCCTTTGCAAATAAAACATACCATTTATCAATACTTTAAAATGATTATTATTTTCTAATTGAGATTTTAAAACAGTTTCATTTCTTGCTGAAATTAATAAAACAGGGTATTTCTCTTCTTTATCAACCCAAAATAATATTCCATTGTCCTCTGTTTTTTGATCAAGTTGCTCAATATTCATTTTAAATGCCTGTGCGGCCATTTTTTCATTTAATCCATCATCAGGAAAATGAATAATAATACCAATGTCCTTTTTCTCAATCCAAGTATTTAATGGCTGCTTATTCCAAGTTATTACATCTTTAGGTACGTGTTTTTCAAGCACTTCACAAATTTCACTGCTTGCATAAATTGTTCTACTAACTTTTTCTAGTTTATTATAATCCAGCACTTTCTCTGTTTCTATTTGTTTAAAAATATCATGCAAACATTCAACATACAATTCTTCTTTTTTCCGTTTTTCATGATGAAAAGGATAAAGAAAAACCATAAACGTTTGCACCCATTTATTTAACTCAGCATCACGCATATAGCTTTCAACAAGCTCATGTTTGTAATTGTACACCTTGGCTTCAACCGAATATATATATTTGTAACGCATAGGTATAATTGTAGCACTTGCAGAAGACATTATTGCACTAAAGAAAAACTTTACAAAGGATTTTTCTACTTTAAAATTGATTTCTATGGTATAATCATTTTCTTTTCGACCTCTGATTATGTCCTCTCGTTTTTTTACATTGTTGATATCCTTTGCTTCCATTGTAAATGAATTATACTTTTCAATATTACTAATCTCATTTAAAGAATTGCGAAAAATGTCATTAAAATTCCATCGAGCCCTTGTTAGCTTCGGAATAGCATCAATTCCGATTGTTTGCTCATAATGACTAAAAACAAAAAGCAAACTTACTTTTTCGGCATTTTTATTTTCCTTTGTCTCTGATTGATAGATTCCATTTGTAGGCGATTTAAAGCTTGCACATCCACTCACTAAAACGAATAACAAAATTAGGTTTAATTTAATAATTGATTTCATGGCAGTTTGATTTAGTTTGTATTTAAAGTTAATGCAAAAAAATAATTAAATCAAGTTCCTGAATCCAAGAATACTTACAGATATATAGATACTTAATCATTTTTTACGCCCTATCAAATATCTATATTAACAAAATTTTGCCAACCGTTGATAAAGAATTAATACTTCACCTATGTTCGGGACAGGCTGTTAAGTTTTAAGTTAAAATGCAGAATATCTAGCAGTTATACTTAATAAATTTATTTTTTGCAAATAACCATCATTCAATGTCTTACAAATATTTAACAAACCATTGAAACAATATAACTTAAACTTTAAAACAGTACCCATAAAATATTTTCTCTCATATTTGTTTTAAAACAAAAATATCGTAAATTGCTAGTTATGTAAATGTTTAATTATATCTAAATTAATTATGAAAAAATCTATTATTAGTGTAATGTTTATTGCAATAATTGCAATAACTTCAGTAAATGTGGTAAATGCCCAAACAAAAATTAATACACCAGGATCAACTTGGGTAAAAGAAAAAAAAATTTCAGACTATCTTAAAAACCAAAAAGTAACGGCAGTGTACAACTTTACTTTTTCTGATATGAACAATCCATCTAGTGGAAATATATATTTAGCAACAAACAAAGGAGCTTATATCCTGAAGCCATCGGGTTCGTTCAAAGTTCGTAGTTTAACAGGCTCATGCTATTGGGTATATCGAAGTATAGAAAATAGTCAACATAATATATCAAACATTCGTTTTGCTAATTATACACAACTTGTTAATGTAAAACAAACTACAAGCGAATCTACTAGTCTTATTGTTGACCCAACAATACAACATCATTATTGTCCGTATAGTATGGCACCTTTTAGTTACAAAAAAGTTAATATAGAAAAAATAACAGGCTTAGGTGCATTAGGAAATTATGCACTCTTTGGTTCAGATAAAGGAGTAATTCAGTTTTCCTATCTAAGTAGCCATGACGACTTAAGTGAATCTTTCATTACATTTTCTTATCAAAAATTAACAGAAAATTTAAAAGCACCAGTTTCGGCATTATACCAAAAAAGCGAAAATACTCTTCTTGCTGTACAAGATGGTTATTTAAAAGTAATTACACTACCTGGTAGAACTGTTAATAATGTACAACTACCTTCTTCACTTAGAGTTGAAAAAATAATTGAATTTAAGAACAAAATCTATTTAAGTTCAAGTGCAATAACTAAAAACCTTTATGAATCAACTTTCTTTACTGAAGGTAAAACTGGCACATTTAGAGTATTGCCAGAAAAAATTCATGGCCTTCATTATATTTATGTTAACAAAAAAATACTCAAAATTAATGCTATTGCAAAAAGCACAACAAAAATCTATGTTGCTGTTACAGAAATAATTAACGCTATCCCAACTGCTCAAATATATAGCGTAAGTAATTCAGCAAAATTGCCAAGTGTTGATTATTCCACACTATTGCCAATTCCTAAACTATCAAAACGATAGTTTCTGGACACATATAGATAAAATATAATCATGACTCAGTCTGCTCCAAAAGGACAGGCTGTTTTTTAAAATCTTATTTCATCTAAAAGCGAGAATAGAACTTTATACCTATGCCGTACTTTTTAGTAAACTTTGGCCAACACCGAGATAAATATTTATTGCAAAATTTTAACTGGTTCATATTATTTGTTTTTCTTATAAAAATTCATATATTGTAAAAAATCAATATCTATATTAATCTTAATTTATCTTATGAAAAAATCAATTATTAGTGTAATGCTTATTGCTATTTTTACAACAACAATAAATATAGCAAATGCACAAAGAAGCTCAACATCAACAACAGGATGGGTCAAAGTAAATAATATCTCGAATGTATTAAAAACAAAATCAGTTAGCGCGGTTTACAATTTTACCTTTTCTGATATGGCTAACCCATCTGGAGGAATTGCTTATTTGGCAACTAACAAAGGCGGAATTGTGGTGCAATCTAATTCAAGTTCGTCTATGGTAAGTGGTATAACTGGAGCTTGTTATTACGTAAGTGTAGGTTTTATAAATAATAAACCGTATTCTCATTTTGCGAATTCTACTCAAATGGTTACTGTGTCGGCAACAACGGGAGAATCATCAGCTAAAGTGGGGCCAGCTATTGAATATCACTATACACCATTTAATGCTATACCTAACTCTTATGCTAAATCCAAAATTTCAAAAATCACGGGTGTGGGTATATGCAAAAATTACGGGAAAGCTGTATTTGGGTCAGACAAAGGAGTAATTAGATCTACATCCGTTACTGGTTCTGCAGGTGGTCAAAATTTCGCCATACCTGTTTATCAAAAATTACAAGAAGATTTGAATACATCAATTTCTGCCTTATCTCAAATAAACGAAACTAGTCTTGCTTTTGCACAAGGAACTAAAATAAAAACAATTGAGATGCCAAGTAGAAATATTACTAATACTAGAGCTATACCTTCGGGTGTTAAAGTTGCAAAAATAATCATATTCAATGGTAAAGCTTATTTGAGCCCAACTCGCATAAATAGTAATTTATACGATTCAGAAATTTATACACTAAGTAGAACTAATACCTATTCAAAAGCATTAGGTAAAATCCATGGCCTAGATTACATACATGTTAATAACAAAATTTTGAAAATAACTGCTATTAAAAAAACAGCTAATAGAACTTATGTTTCTGTTGTAGAAAATATCAATGGCAGAAACGTATCGCAAATTTACAGTATCGCAAGTACAATTAATTTACCAAAAGTTGATTATGCTAAAATACTAAGCACAAGTACTAGTACAAAAAGATAATATCTCTTTAAACGCTATTATACATTATAACTACGGCAAGGCTTTATGCTTTGCCGTAGTTTTTTACTCCTAAAATTTGTTTATTTTATGTATCTTGCACGGTACTTATGATAAAATTTATATTAAATGATAAAATCATAAATACATCTGCCAACTCTGGCATGACATTGCTTGATTTTATACGAGAAAACGCCCAATTAAAAGGCACTAAAATAGGTTGTAGAGAAGGTGACTGTGGTGCTTGTACAGTTTTAGTTGGTACATTAGTCAAAGATGAAATATCATACCATAGTATTACATCGTGCATTTCGCCCTTAGGAAATGCGAATGGAAAACACATAGTTACAGTTGAGGGTCTGAATCTGCCTGATAAGCTAAATACAATTCAACAATCTATAAGTGATAATTATGCCACACAATGTGGTTTTTGTACTCCCGGAATTGTTGTTTCGCTTGCAGGACACGCTTTACACAAGCATTACAGTCATTCCCATAGTCACAATTCGAGCAAAGATGCTATTAGCGGTAATATTTGCCGATGTACTGGCTATAAGTCAATTGAAAAAGCAAGCGATGAAATTGAGGATAAATTAAGTACAAAAGACCATCAAAAGCCAATAGAATGGCTAATTAAAGAAGAATTTATTCCTAGCTATTTTAAAGATATCTCGGCTAGATTAGCAAACTTACAACTTGATGAAATTGGTAAAACTGGAGTGACTGTGGCAAATGGTACAGATTTATACGTTCAACAAGCCGATAGATTAGCAAATGAAAATATGCACTTAATCGCAAACGAAGCTAGTTTAAAAGGAATTTCGTTTGAAAATGATAAGTGTATTATAGGCGCAAGTACTACTGTTAGTGAGATTATGCAGAATGAACGGCTTAGAACAATTTTCCCAAAACTAAAGTCATTTTTAAAACTGGTTTCATCGGAGCAAATCCGAAACATGGGAACTCTGGGCGGAAACTTTGTAAATGCATCACCTATAGGCGATATGACAGTTTTCTTTTTGGCACTAAATAGCACACTTAGTATTCGTAATGAAACTGGGACATTAAGGCAAATTCCTTTGCACAATTTCCATCAAGATTACAAAAAATACGACCTACAAAAAGGGGAGTTAATTCAATCCCTTTCGTTTAATATTCCAGATAGCAGTACGCTGTTTAATTTTGAGAAAGTAAGCAAACGAACACATTTGGACATTGCCAGTGTGAATACTGCATGTGAGATTAGAGTTGAAAATAACTTTATCGCAGAAGCACATTTGTCGATTGGTGGTGTGGCTGCAATTCCAAAATATTTAGATCAAACAAATAAGTTTCTACACGGAAAAGCCATTAATTCGGAAACCATAACTGAAGCTGAAAAAATTTTGCAATCGGAAATAAGTCCGATAAGCGATGTGCGTGGAACAAAAGAATACAAGCGTTTATTGGCTCGACAGCTATTCTTTGCACACTTTATTGAGCTATTCCCAAATGAAATTGAATTTGAAAAACTAATTATCCTATGAACAGCCAATGGCTGAGATAATAACTGAGTTACATTAACACAATGATAAAATGTGTGCCCTATTTTTAAAGTATGAACAAAATTATAAATAAATGAAGAATATAGATTCATTTGGACATGTAAGAGGGGAGTCTCTTTTTATTGATGATATTATTCCTCGTCAAGATACATTATACGGATTGGTATTTGATTCGCCATTTGCCCATGGAAAAATCATACGAGTAAATTATACAGTTGCCGAAAATTTGGAAGGCGTAATAAAGATTTTTACTTATAAAGATATAGTAGGCGAAAACCAAATCGGTGGAAT
>DAOVUO010000152.1 GCA_030632545.1 Bacteroidales bacterium | reverse complement strand
TTTTTATGAAATGGGCCTCTATCGTTTACTTTTACTATAACCGTTTTGCTTGTATATTTATTAGTCACTTTAAGTATAGTTCCAAAGGGAAGTGTTCTATGTGCCGCAGTAAGTAGTGCAGTATCATATATTTCGCCACTTGCAGTTGATCTTCCCTGAAAAGGTTTACCATACCAACTCGCTTTGCCTTCAGCAAAAAACTCATATTTGTCCTCTGGTATTTTTGTTTCTTTAGGTGTACAAGCAGCAATCAGCATCAGCATAATTGCCGCAATTCGTATTATCATAATGCGCCTACTTCTTTTTGAATCCCTTTTAATGGCATAGGATATTGTTTAACTCTTGATTTTACTGGTGCTTGGTCGCTAAAATAGCCATTTTCAATATAGAACAGTGATTCTTTAAAACATTTTTCGTTTATATCGCCCCAATCTCTTGTTAAATCATCAATTCTATAAGCATCGGCAGGTAAACCATCAAAATAATCGCCATAGCCATTGCTGTTTGTTAGTTGGAAACAAATAGGAACTAGCAAATATTCATTAAATTCAAAGGAGTACATTCCAACTGGTTTGCCGTGTGTATTATCGCCCACAATTTTCACATCTAAATAGGGGCTAAGTCCATTAATAATTGCTTCTGATGCTGATGCTGTACCTCCAGTTGCAATAACTACAAGTTTATCAATGTTTATTGAATTTTCTGCTGCTTCAAAAAAATACTCAAAATTATTATCTAATTTAGTATTATTATGCGTATAGGAGATAAATAATTTATCTATAACCTTTGCTCCACCTAAAAGAGCCCCTAAATGATTGGCTACACTCATTAATCCACCGCCATTGTATCGTAAATCTAATATTATATTGTTCACATTTTCTGAGGCAAAATAGTTAAATGCTGTGTTTAGTTCCTCAATGGAAGGTTCTATAAAGCTTTTAAATACTAAATAGCCAGTTTTACCAGTAGTTTGTTCGTAAATATTGGAGTAAAGTACAGTATTTTCTTTTACTTCGGCTTTAGCAACATCAAACTCAATTGTGTCACCAGGTAGCGTTGCCATAGTTAGGTGATTTACATATCCTATTTCCGATGGGCCAAAAATTGAAGTGGACAGATTTTGTGCGATTATATCGGGAATACTTACATTGTTTATGGCTAATATCTCCCAACCTCTTTTTACGCCCAGAATATCCATTGGCGAATTTTTAAAAACAAAGCTTATTCGCATTTTTTCATCTTCATCAAATTTGTATGCAAAGCCATGTCCGTAATATATTGCATCCACAAAGTGAGCATTATGCTCTTCTATTGTAGTAAGATAACTCCAAGTGTCTAATTCTTTATATTTTAAATCTTCCAGAAATTCGTGACTATTACCAAAATCTTTTGGATTTAAATCGGGCACATATTCATACCATAAATACCACGATTGGTTTTTCATTACCTCGAATATGAAATTGTTTAAGTCTTCGGTTTCTGATATTTCTTCGGGCTCTTCGAACCATTTGCACGATTGCCATGAAAGTGATGCTATGATTAATAGTGTAAGTATGATAAGTTTACTTCTCATGAGAGTTAGATTTTGGTTTTACTATGGAATGCAATATAACAATTATTGTTGCAATACTGCAAATAAGGGTTTGACGTAAAACAGATAGGAATTACGATTGCTGATTTTAGATTGACTTACTATATTTTACAAAAAGTTATTACCAAACAAGTTGGGAATTTACATTTTTAATCAACCATTTTTATGATGAGACAGATTTCTAAAAATCGACAATCGTAAATCCTGAAAATCAAATCCTTATTTTCCTGTAAAATTTGGCTTACGTCTTTCTATAAATGCACTTGTTCCTTCTTTAAAGTCCTCGGAATTAAAACATTTAGCAAATTCATTTACTTCAGTTTGATAACCATCGCTTTTTTTGTCAAAATAGCCATTTATGCTATTTAATATTCCTGCAAGAGCAACTGGCGACTGTTTTGTTATTTTACCCAAAAGTTCCATGCTTTTTGAATCCAATTCGGCAGGACTAACAACATAATTTACTAGTCCAAGAATAAAAGCTTCGGGGGCTTTAATCATTTCGCCAGTTAGAAGTAGTTCTGTGGCTTTTGTACGGCCAATAAGCTCAGTAAGGCGTTGTGTTCCTGCATAGCCAGGTGTTACGCCTAAGCCCACTTCTGGTTGTCCAAAACGTGCATTTTCAGAGGCAATTCGTAAGTGACAAGCCATGGCTAATTCTAATCCTCCACCAAGAGCAAATCCATTAATTGCAGCTAGTACAGGTTTCGTACAATCTGATATTAGTTTAAATATACGTTGTCCATTAGCTGAGAGTTCTTTTGCTTGACTTTGATTAAATTCCGAAAATTCTTTAATATCAGCTCCAGCGGCAAAAGCTTTTTCGCCCGAGCCTGTAATTAATATTGCCCATACATTTTCATTCGCTTTTGCATCGTTCATTGCAGCTTCTAACTCGCTAAATACTGTTGTGTTGAGTGCATTTAATTGCTTAGGGCGATTTAGCGTGATTTTACAAATTTTGTCAATTTGCTCAGATAAAATAGTTTCGTAGTTCATTGTATTTATTTATAGATATTTGTAAAACTTTGGTGCTAAAACTATATATTTTCAACGAATTTTCTTATGTTTGATATACATTATTTGGAAATATTGTAAAAATTGAGGATAATAATAATTAGAAATTAAGCCCTAATGAAGAAAAAAATTGAGGATATAAAGCGTTTTTTTGATTTTAGAATTTGGACAATTGAAAGGGATAAGTTGACTTCAATTCGATCTTTTATGTATAAAGTCTTACAGGTTGTTACTTTGGCAATTTCTCATTTTTTACGAGATAAAATTCAATTACGAGCAAGTGCCTTAACTTTTTATTTAATCTTGTCAATAGTTCCACTTTTAGCTATGGCCTTTGGTATAGCCGAGGGTTTTGGCTTATCAAAATTGCTTGAAAAAGAGCTTACTAATACTTTTCAGGGTCAGGAGCAAGTGTTGGCTTTTTCGTTAAAATTTGCACACTCAATGCTTGAGACCACAAAGGGAGGGGCTATTGCTGGCGTTGGTTTAGTTATATTGTTTTGGTCGGTAGTAAAACTATTAAATCATGTTGAGGATGCTTTTAATCGAATTTGGAAAGTACATAAAGATCGAAACTTTTTGCGAAAACTTACCGATTATTTTTCAATTCTTCTTTTTGCTCCTTTATTACTGATTCTTGCTTCTAGTGCAACCGTTATTATTACTACATATATTCAGGATATTGTCGCAGGCTATAAAATTCTCAATTTCTTATCATCAGTAGTATTATTTTTTATTAAATTGATGCCATACTTTTTTATATGGGTGCTTTTTACATTGCTTTATATTATTCTTCCAAATACAAAAGTGAATTTTTTGTCGGCACTTATTGCAGGTATTATTGCAGGAACTATTTTTCAATTAACACAGTGGGCATATATCAATTTTCAAGTTGGCGTATCACGTTATAGTGCTATTTACGGTAGTTTTGCAGCTTTGCCCTTATTTTTAATTTGGGCTCAATTAAGTTGGGTAATTGTATTAGTAGGCTCTGAATTAAGCTTTGCAATTCAAAATGTTGATAGATATAGATATAATAGTTTAACAGAGGAAATGAGTTTTGGTCTAAAAATGCGAATAGCTTCAGTTCTTTTACATTCAATAATTCAAAAGTTCTTAAAAGGTAATACACCACCAGACGATGATGGTTTAGCAAAAGAAACTGGCGTTCCGTTCACTTTAAGTTTTTCAGTATGCTCATTGTTGGTTAAGGCAAGGCTTGTTCATATTGTTAAGGATGTGGACGATAATGAAGGTTATGTTCCTGCTATAGACCCTGATATAATTAGTTATGGCTATGTAGCTGAGCGTATAGAAAAGCTTGGATTAGATGAATTACCTGTACTTGAAACTACAAAGTTTAGTGATTTTATTAAAGTGGTTTCGGAGTTAGATAGTTTTATTTTAGATCACGAAAATAAGCTACTGATAAAAGATTTACCTATAAATAGTGTTGTGAATAAAGCTTAGGGTATAGTTTATTTTCCATTAGGAGTGCTATTGTGATTTGTTAATAGTATAAATAAATACTATTCATGCATAGCATTTTTAAAATTATTTGTATATTGCATGCTGAATAATAAAACATAATTATAATGATATTACTTAATCCAAAGAAATACGCTAGAGAATATCCCGATAAAATGGGTAGGGAAATAATGGAAAAAACAATTGAGTTTTTCGAAACCAAAGGTCTGGGAAGTATAAAAGAAGACGATCAGGGTAGAATATGGTACCGAGAGTTTCTTGATTTTTTAGGAAAAGAGAAAATTTTTGCTCGTTTGCTTACACCTACACCTTATGGTGATAAAGATTCTCGTTGGGATATGTGGCGAATTCAAGGGTTTAATGAGATTTTGGGTTTTTATGGTTTACCTTATTGGTACACTTGGCAAGTTACAGTATTAGGTTTAGGTCCAATTTGGATGTCGGATAATGAAGAGGCAAAGAAAAAAGCTGCGAAGTTGCTTCAAGAGGGAGCTATATTTGCTTTTGGACTTTCGGAGCGTGCTCATGGAGCTGATGTTTACTCAACAGATATGATGCTAACTTTACAAGCTGATGGTACTTATTTAGCAAATGGCTCAAAATATTATATAGGAAATGCCAATGAAGCGGATATGGTTTCAACTTTTGGAAAAATAGCAGAAACCAATGAATATGTTTTTTTTGTAGCAAATTATAAAGATAGTGGCTATAAATTGGTTAAAAACACAGTAAATAGTCAAAATTATGTAGGTGAATATGCTTTAGAAAATTATCCTGTAAAAGAAATTGATATTTTAGCTCGTGGTGATCAGGCGTGGTTTAATGCCTTAAATACTGTAAATGTAGGAAAATATAATCTTGGTGGTGGTTCAATTGGTATGTGTACTCATGCTTTTTACGAGGCAATTAATCATGCTTCTAATAGAAGTTTATACGGTATGTTTGTTACTGACTTTCCGCATGTAAAGCAATTATTTGTTGATGCTTATACTCGCCTAATTGCAATGAAATTGTATGCTGCACGTACAGCTGATTATATGCGCTCGGCTTCGCTTGAAGACCGTAGGTACTTGCTTTTTGATCCATTAGTAAAAATGAAAGTAACTACACAAGGTGAAGAGGTGATAAATTTGATGTGGGATGTTATTGCAGCCAAAGGTTTTGAAAAAGATACATTTTTTGAAATGGCAGCTCGTGATATTCGTGCTTTGCCTAAGCTCGAAGGTACTGTACATGTAAATATTGCATTAATTATTAAATTTATTCAGAATTATTTATTTCGCCCTGCTGAATATCCAGAAATTCCACAGCGAAACGAAGCCGTAAACGATGATTTTTTATTTAATCAAGGCCCAACCAAAGGTTTAAGTAAAATTCAGTTTCACGATTACCATAAAGCTTTTGAATTATACGATTTACCTAATTTGACCATATTTAAGGAGCAGGTTGAAACATTTAAAGAGTCTTTAATTAAAGCACCTTCAACTCCAGAGCAGCAAAAAGATACAGATATTATGTTAGCCATGGGAAATATGTTTACTTTAATCCCTTATGCACAATTAATTCTCGAAAATGCTAAAATTTATAATACAGATGAAGCTGTTCTCGATCAGATATTTGATTTCTTGGTTAGAGATTTTGCTAAACACGCACTTGAGTTCCATAATAAACCATCGAGTACCGATGCTCAAATGGAATATTCAAAAAAACTAATGCGTAAACCATCTGTTGATAATGAACGTTATATGAAGGTTTGGAATGAGTTTGTATATGCTCAAAATGGCAAATATGAAATGAATTATTAGTTTGTTTAATTATTATTGTAAAAAGCCCTGCATTTTATGCAGGGCTTTTTTATATTCAATTTAATTATCTGAGAGTCAATTATGATAACAATTCGGTATAATTAATTAATCAATAATCGTAAATTTTAAAAAGCTTGTTAGGTTTGTTGTTTTTACTTAAATTGCAAGAGTATTAAAACGGCAAATTTATGAAAGTAAGATTGATTTTAGGATTTTCTGTGTTTTTTGCTTTTCTTTTTTTTGTTGGACTATATTTAGATAATCAACTGATTAGATTAATAGCAAAACCTTTACCTCTTGTTTTTCTTTTATTTTTACTAAAGCCTGAAAATTTGTATAAAAAGCTAATTTTCATAGGTCTTATTTTTTCAATATTGGGTGACATTTTACTCGAATTACCATATAATTTGTTTGTATTTGGCTTATTAGCTTTTTTAGTCGCTCATGTCAATTATGTAATTGCATTTGTAAAGCGAAATAATACACTCTATTTGTTTTCAGCAGTTGGTTTTTACCTGCTAGGCGGAATAATATACTTTATTTTATTTCCTAGTTTAAATGAAATGGCTATTCCAGTTGCGGTTTAT
>DAOVUO010000192.1 GCA_030632545.1 Bacteroidales bacterium | reverse complement strand
AGGGCAGCGGCTATTACGTTTACCTGCATAATAGATACTAAAAGTATGGTTGTTATGAATAATTTTTTCATTTTTTTATTTTCTCTTAGGAAGTTCAAAAATTGTCTAAATTGTTTGTTAGTAATGCGAATGCAGAGTTAAAATTTTTAATTTTCAATAAATTCAACATCTTACATTTTTAACTCTTAATTGGCATTAAAAAGAAAAAAGGTCAGGAACATTTATCTCTGTTTGAACAATTATTTTCCAATTTGATTAGTCGAATACGTCAACCTATCGAATCTCCTTTTAATTGGATTCAAAAAAAACTAATATTTAAATCGCTTCCAAGGTTAATTTTTATAAAGGTTTAATGGTTCATGTTTTTGGCAGATTTTCTGCGGCTATGTTTTTATTGGCTCTTGACTCTTAATTCGCATTCAAAAATATTTCATCACGATGCTGTTGAAAAAATTGTAAGGTATTATAAACGGCAGAAACCACTGCACGAGGAGTAATAGTTGCCCCAGTAAATTGGTCAAATACTCCTCCATCACGTTTAACTCTCCAATCTTTTTCCTCTAAATTTTGTAAAGAATGACCATTAAATCCCAAAATCCAATCAGAACGTCGTTCATCTATACTATCACTTAACCCTGGTGTTTCTTGATGTGAAACTACTCGCACGCCCATTAAAACACCTTCATAACTAATACCAATTAATAAATTAATCGCACCATTATAACCATTGGGGGCAACTGAATTTAACACCGCTGCAACTGGTTGACCTTGTTTACGCGCCCGATATATTACAATCGGTTTATCAGACCCTAATAAAGTTTCATTCCGCATATAATGAATATCCTCAAATAGATCATTATCATATTGATCACGAGGAACTAAGCTACTTAGGGTTTGTAATAAGGCAGCCCGCTCATTAGCTTTAATCTGTTCGTATGTTATTTGAAAAGTAAAAGCAACTAACCCTCCACCTAAAATTGCAAAAAAAGCTAGTAAAATAGCCATTTGTATCATTTTTTTAACTAACATAAATTTCCAAAATCTTAATGTCCAAATACGCGGGGTTTAGTATAATAATCAATTAATGGAACTGCCATATTCATCAATAGAACAGCAAAGGCAACACCGTCTGGATAACCGCCCCAAGTGCGAATAATATAAATTAACAAACCAATGCTAATACCATAAATTATACGACCTCGATTGGAAGTGGCTGCAGTAATGGGATCGGTTGCAATAAAAAATGCGCCTATAATCGTACCACCGCTAATAATATGGAATAAAGGTGAGGGATAAATATCGGAATCGAATAAGAAAAACAAACTTGAAATTAAAAAAACTCCACTCAAAACCGCAATTGGAATATGCCACGTGGTTACTTTTTGGTAAATAAGCCAACAACCGCCCAGCAAAAAAGATAATCCAATCCATTCCCAGCCAGCCGCCACAAAATTACCAAATAGTGGATCGTTCATAATTTCCCCAACGGTTTTGAATTGCGTTAAAGCTGTTTTCATAGTATCCAATGGTGTGGCACTGGTAATAGCATCTAATGTAAATCCAATAGGTTGTCCAATAAAAATAATATTTATACTTTGCATTAAGTCTGGATAATGTCCGCTTAATGAGGCTAATGCTGGCCATTGAGTCATTTCAACGGGGAAAGAAATAAGTAACATGGCATAGGCTGCAACGGTGGGATTAAAGGGATTATAACCCAGTCCGCCGTATAAATGTTTAGCAAAAATGATGGCAAACCCAGTTGCTAATACTGTCATCCACCAAGGTAAAAATGGCGGTAGAGCGGAAGATAATAGCCATGCGGTTACTAAAGCACTACCATCGGTTAAAAAAGGTTTAATCGGGCGTTTGCGTAACCAAAGCATAGTCGCTTCACAAATTAATGCTGTTATACTAGCAATAACGATGTTGACAACGATACCCCAGCCAAAAAAGTAAACGTAGGTAATAATGCCAGGAATTAAGGCATAAAGTACTTGCCGCATTACTTTTGATACGCTATTATCATGGTGCAAAAAAGGACCGGCAGATGTGTTAAATTGCATAATTGCTAGTTAAAAATAATTTCGAGGTTTATATTTATAAAAAACTGTGTTATTGCGTAATATTTATACGTGTTCAACACTTTGCTTCGTTGTTTGTGGTTTTTCATCTATTAACATAATAATACGTGCATGATGACCATACAAAGTTTTATATTTTATAGGTAAATGAATATTACCATTTTGAGCAATATCAGTTTTCCATTCTACAGCTTGCATAAAAATTATCCTTTAGTCAAATTATTTTTCAGCATATTACTTGCCCATGATACCACAGTTCATATTCGCTAATATCTATACTATCATTCCAAATCACAGCATAACCACCTTTTTCTACTTTAACTGATTTGAAAAGAACAGGATTTTTCAATGGCTCAAACATTTCTTTATTAAAAAGTAGAGAAACATCATATTTTCTTTTTACTTGATTATCGAACTTAACTATTAAAACATGGTTATCTATGGCGTATGCTGAAATGATTTTTGAATGTTTCATCTTTTTTCAACTCAACGGGGGTAGTTTATGAAATTCCTGTGTATTCCACATTTTTTCTAATTTGTGTTTGTTTAATGTTGCCCATTCGATTACAAGCTTTTTTGCTCTTTTTGGCAAATCACCTTCAATCATTTCTAAAGTTTCTATATTAAACAAACCTACGTATTCACCATAAATAGCATGAAAATGTGGAGGAGGGTGATCACCAAAAAATAATTTAATTATAATCCCATAGAATCGTGTAATTTCAGGCATAAATAAATTTCCTTATTGTTACATTAATTTTCTAACTTCTTTTAAAATGTCATTACTTTTTTACTGGGGGGTGATAAATATGTTATGATTTTATCTATTTTTGCACCCTGTTTTTATTCCGCTCTATATTTATTTTACTTATTAATTAAGTACTTAAAGTACGAAGAATAAAATCAGGATGAAAAATTATTGACCATTTTTTGATAAATTTATCACCCCACTTTTTTACTAATTTTCCTTCTATTTAAGCCATCAAAAAGATTTTGTTGCCATTTGGGTTTGTGTATAATCAAATTTTTACTTTTGAATCAACGCAATAAATTTTTCAATTTTAACCATTCCAAGATAACAATTTAGTATTTCAAAATCAGTTTTAATTTATGTAGCACGCCCCAAACGCCGATACCGCTTATCAAAAACAGAAAATAATCCACCCAACGCCATCAGCAAGCCACCAATCCAAATCCAGCGAATAAACGGTTTATAATAAATGCGGACACTCCAAGCACCATTACTTAACGGTTCTCCCAAAGCAACATATAAGTCGCGGGTAAATCCCCAATCTATTGCCGCTTCCGTCATCGGCATGGTTTGTACTTGGTAAGTTCGTTTTTCGGGATATAAAACTATTACTTCCACATTATCCTTCGATATTTTAACAGTTGCTCTTTCTGCTTCATAGTTAGGACCTTTGTTATTTTCAGTACCTTCAAACAGAAATTGATAGCCAGCTAAATTTAGCAATTTATTAGGTTCCATGCGAACATCTTTTTCAATACTAAAAGTATTAGATATAACAACCCCAACCACAAACACGGCTACCCCAATATGCGCAATCGTCATACCGTAAAAACTCATAGATAAATTCCGCAATTGCCTTTGATTATTTTTGGTTATCCACAATTTATTCCACAAATTTTGCAAACCTGTTAATGTAATCCAAATTGCAACGGCAATGCCTGGAAAAACAATTAATCCCGCTTTACCGATGAACATATAAGGTATGGCTAAACCTAATATAATACTGATAGCGAAAGTGTAACGTAATTGGACGAATAATGATTTAACATTATCATTTTTCCAGCGCATAATTGGACCAATGCCCAATAAAAACATTAAAGGCGCAATAATCCAAAAAAATACCACTGAAAAATAAGGAGGTCCTACTGAAATTTTACCCTTGCCTAAAGCATCTATGAACAGCGGATATAAAGTACCTAATAATACGCTGGCGCAGGCGGTTACTAGTAAAATATTGTTGACTAGCAAAAAAGTTTCTTTTGAAAGCATGCCGAAATATCCACCTTTACTAACTGTTGGAGCGCGCCAAGCATAAAGTAGGAAGGAAATACCAATTACTATGCCTAAAAACATGAGAATAAAAACTCCGCGTTCAGGATCGGTGGCGAAGGCGTGAACTGAAGTCAATACACCAGAACGAACTAGGAAAGTTCCCAATAAACTCAGAGAAAAGACAATAATTGCTAGTAACACCGTCCAGTTTTTAAATGCACCACGTTTTTCGCTTACGGCTAATGAGTGAATTAGGGCAGTTCCCACTAACCAAGGCATGAAGGAAGCATTTTCTACTGGGTCCCAAAACCACCAACCGCCCCAGCCAAGTTCGTAATAAGCCCACCAACTACCTAAAACAATACCTACAGTTAGAAAAACCCAAGCAATTAAAGTCCAAGGTCTTGACCATCTCGCCCAAGCATTATCTAATTTTCCACCCAGTAAAACGGCGATTGAAAAGGCGAAGGCAACTGAAAATCCGACATAGCCCATATAAAGCATTGGTGGATGGACAATTAATCCCGGGTCTTGTAATAAGGGGTTTAAATCTCGTCCATTGGCTGGTATTTGTGAAAGTAATTCAAAGCGGTCAAATGGATTGGAAGTCAATATCATAAAACATAAAAAGCCAATACTTAGAAAACCCATGACAGCAATCATGCGGGTGGCTGTTATTTGCGGTACATTTCGACTAAAAATAGCTACTGCAACTGTCCAAAGGCTTAACATAATTGTCCATAACAGTATTGAACCTTCATGTCCGCCCCAGACACTAACAATGCGGTAAATTAAAGGTAATTCGCTATTAGAATGTCCTGCTACGTAAAGTAAGGAAAAATCATTATTAATAAAAGCGTAAGTTAAACAACCATAAGCGATGGTAATAAAAAATAGTTGTCCTACTGCTGCTGGTTTAGCTACTGCCATCCAATTAGGAATGCCACGTGTCGCTCCAATTAAAGGAAAAATGGTTTGAACTAAAGCCAAACTCAGTGCTAAAATAAGTGCAAATTGTCCAATTTCAGGAATCATATTTTATCTTTTGTGTTAAGTGTTAAAAGTTAAGTAAATATAAAAATTAAAAAGTAGTTTGGTTTAGCAAAGCGTAACCCGATATTATTTTTCGTAGCCATTTTAAAATACTTTAGCTTGAAAATTAAACGGATTGACAATACTTCCGCCGCCTTCCTTATTCCCTCTCGTTACCAAACTAATAAGTTTATCACTACTCTAGTAAAACTGAGGAACAAAACCATAACTTTTATATCATTAGAGAGGGGTGAGAGAATTATGTAGCCATTTGTCAACTTGTAAGTCAATATATCTTCTATCAATTTCTTCCATGTCATGATAATTGACATAACCTTCTCGTTTTAAATCATAAAAATAATTTCCTTGCTTGATGTAGAAATTTGTAATTTGAATTATATTTTCCATATTCTATTGGGTGAAGTATAAACAAAAACGTTTCAATTATTCATCTGTCATTTTTGTCTTCTCAGTAAGTTGCTTATATAGTTAATTATAGCATAAAGTTACGTATTTCTGGAACATGAAAACGAAATTAAAAGCAGTAAATAATATTGATTTTTAGTAATTGCTCACCCACCCCTAATTTAAGACAAAATAGAGGTTATTTAGGGCAGACACACAGGTCAGCCCCTACAAAACAATTAAAATTGTAGGGGTAAACCTATGTGTTTACCCTATTTAATATATATCATGGGGGGT
>DAOVUO010000380.1 GCA_030632545.1 Bacteroidales bacterium | reverse complement strand
TTCTTGTTTTGAGTTCTTTGAGGGGTGGTATAGTTCTTTTAGTTTTAGAATTGTATTTTTTTATAAAAGAACAGAATTGGAAAAATGTAGGTTTTTTTAGGCAGCAGTTTTTTCCTCTATTACCAGCAGTACTATTGTTTTTGTTATATCAATATTATCATTGGGTAAATGTAGATTGGATTGCTTGGCATAGCAATTCGCCATGGGCAGAGAGTTTTGATTGGGTTGATGCAAAAGGTTTTTTGTTTAATAGTGCGGTATTTGCATGGCGTTTACTTGATTTTGGCAGATGGATGATTTGGCTATTTTTGATACTTTTTGCACTATATATATATAAGGTAAAATCGAAAATTAGTATTGTTAATACTCGATTATTTTTGTTGTTAGTTATCTCAATTCTAGTTTATTATTTAATAGTTGTTTTTCATGGGAGTTTGCTTGCTCATAGGTATTTTATTCCAATTTATTTAGTAGCAACAGTACTCTTTTTTGACATATTAAAAAGTTTGCCTCGGTTTAAAAATGCTATTTATATTATAACCGTTTTTTCGATTTTAAGTGGTCATTTGTGGGTTTACCCTGATAAAATTGCTCAAGGTTGGGATGGAAGTCTAGCTCATTGGCCGTACTACAATTTGAGAGAAAGAGCATTAATTAAAATGGATAGTCTTGAAATTAATAGAAATATTGTTGGAAGTGATTTTCCTAATTTGGCAAAGGAAAATGAAATTTTGCTCAATGGCTCTATGCAGCAATTTAAGCCTTATGATTTAAAAAGTGATAGTTTAATTTTTTATTCAAACATCTTTAATAACTTTACCGATGAAGAAATAATTGAACTAAAGAAATGGACTAAATTGCTAGACTATAGACAGTTTGGAGTGAAGGTCATTTTATATAAAAAGTAGTATTATGTCGGAATATGAGACAAGTGCAAAGCATTATGATTCTTTGCTTTTTCTTGCTTTGCATAGGCTTAGGAAGCAGATTTTAAAAGAAGTAAAGAGCTTAAAACCCGAAAAATTAATTGATTTGTGTTGTGGTACAGGAAATCAACTTAAAATTTTACATCGTAAGGGGATTAAAAATACCTATGGTGTAGATATTTCTGAGGATATGCTTGCTGTAGCAGCTAAAGGCAGTGGTGCTAATTGTAAATTAGAAGATGCAACTGCTACAAGTTATCAGGAAAATGAATTTGATGTGGCAATTATTAGTTTTGCTTTGCACGAGAAGCCTTTTGAAGTAGCACAAGGTATAGTGGCTGAGGCATTACGGCTTGTTAAAGAGGGTGGAAAGATTATTATTGTTGATTATGTTTTTGATAATTCGGCTAAACCTTTGGGTAAAAAAGCGGTTACTTTTATTGAGCAGAATGCAGGCGATGAGCATTATGCTAATTTTATGGCATTTAATAATTATGGTGGCTTGGCAAAGTTAATTGATGATAAAAAGATTGAAAAGGAAAAAAGATATCATTTTGGTGCTACAGTAATGAGAATTTATAAGGTATAAAGAAAAATATAAAAAAGCTGCTCTGAATTTTCAAAGCAGCTTTTTAGTTCTAAGCCTTTATGGAATTTGGTAATTAAGCCAAATGAATCCCCTATTTACTCGGTTTAAAGAGTAAAGCTTTAGAAATTTATTACACTAATTCCTACTGAGTAAGGGTAAACTTCTGGACCTTGGTTTGTTTCAAATAAAGGCGTTAAGCTGTAGTTTGCAAACAGGCGTAAATTGCGGTATCCAATCCTAGCAGTTAGGCCATAGTTTAACGGGTTTATCTGATAATCGTTAACAGCTCTGTCTTTTTGTGTACTACCGTTTAAATCATATACTTGCTTTAATTTTGCCATCGCTTTAACACTTACAGTAGCTCCTGCACCTATGAATATTCGGCGATCTTTTTTATTTACAGGTACTTGTAGTTCTAGAATTAAAGGGACTTTTAAATAAGTAACATTTAGTTTGTTTTTTTCATAACTAACATCAGTAATATCTTGTCCATAAATAGCACCAGTAGTAGGATCTTCAGCTATTTTAATGTTTTGTTTGAATTCGTAACCATTCCATTCCACACCAAGTCCAGTTACAAGCCCTGTATAGCGAGAAAATAAAGGTATATTTAGTTCAATAAAATTAAGCGCAAATTCCCACGATTTGTTTGTGTTTAGTTCCATAAATTGGCCATCACTAGGGAGTTCCATTTCGAAATCGCTGTTTGTAAAACCATTTAAACCAAATTCAAAGCCAGCCCAATGGCCTTTAAATTTTCTTTTTCTGCGAGTTGTTCTTTCATTCTCTGTTTCATCAAAGTCGAAGTCAAAATCTTCATCAAGTTCCTCTAATTCTTCTAGTTCACTTAATTCATCAAGTTCACCTAACTCTTTCAGTTTTAATATCTTTTCAATTTCAAGCTCCAAATCTTCCACCCCAATTTTGTAAGCAGCAATTTGCTTTTCAAACTCATCCATGTTTTTTTCAAACTGTACTCTTACGTTTTCTTCTTTTGCTAAATTAAACTCAATTTTTATTTCGGTAATCGAATCTTTTAGAGTTCTCATTTTTTCCGCAAATTCTTTTTGCGATTTTTTTAATGCTTCTAATTCTCTTGCTTCTTTATTGTACACTGTAATTTTAGTTTTACCTATTATTACTTGTGACGAATCTTTTTCTTGAGCAAATAGTTGTGTTCCTATAAAAAGAAACAATGCTAGTGTTATTAAATTTCTCATGACTTTTTGATTTTATATGTTTATTATTTATTATATGACGAGCTACTAGATGAAAAGTTACAAACTTGCTTAATTTGTTCCAAAACTTCGTTCGAACTTAAATTTTTCAGTACTTAGAACAAGTGTGGCTATTTGACCTTCATCATTATATTGGTTTTCAAATTCAATTTTTCTATTAGCTAATTTGGCAATTCCTTTAGCTGATTTTTCAGCAACAATCCAAATAGGGTTAATCTCATAATCTACGTTGATGTTTTTATTCTGTAAATGTAAGGAACTAGCTAATTTTGAATTATTAAACTCTGTTAATGTGCTTTTTGTTATAGCTAAATTCATGTGCTTTGAATTAAGTCTTTTAAAATCACTTCTTTGTATTAAGGATTCTTTTTCAATAGTGATGTTCTTATTATTTTTTACCTCAGCAATTAATATATTTGTATTCGCTGCTTTTTCCCTTTCTAGCGATTCAAAATGTGGTTTTTCATTATAAACAAAGTCATAGGAATTTATTTTTTTACCTTTATTAGTCGAATTATTAAAAAGTACAGGAATTATTGCAATAAGAATTATTGCAGCAGCTGCTGCAAGTCTGATAAATTGTTGATTTATAAAAATTATTTTACGATATAGTTTGTTCTTCTCTTTATAAGTGATTGAAATATTAGCTTTTAATTTTGTTTTTTTAAATAGCTTGAGTTGATTATTTAAGGTTTTATCATTTTCTAAATCGAATTTGAGTTTATTTCTATCATTTTTATTCAAATCATTTTCTAAATATGCAATCAGTTTGTCGTTTGTAGCAGAGTTACTTATTGTATTTTGCCAATATAGATTTTCTTTCTCTGGGAAAACGCATGTATTTGCGTTTGTTTCAATAGAGTCCACAAATTGCATTTCTTCTTTTATTTCAGG
>DAOVUO010000381.1 GCA_030632545.1 Bacteroidales bacterium | reverse complement strand
TCTAAACCAAGACTTACTTCAATTTTTCGGTCAAATAACTCTAATTCTATATTACGAAAAACCTCTACTCCCATTCTTAAAGCTTCAGAATAAGAATTAGCTCCGTTTGGAATAATCATAAACTCTTGAAAATCCAGATTATTCAAAGCATGTTTTCCACCACTAATTATATTAATAAGTGGAAGTGGCAAAGTATTTCCATTTACACCGCCAATATACCTATATAAAGATTGCCCACTAACACTTGCTGCTGCCTTTGCCGCAGCGAGTGATACTGCCAACATCGTATTAGCACCCAAATTAGATTTATTTTTAGTCCCATCAAGTTCAATAAGTGCCGCATCTATAATACTCTGATCCGAAACATATTGCCCTCTTAATTCCTCATTAATAATTTTATTTACAGTATTCACACATTTAACAACGCCCATTCCCATATAGCGTCCTTTATCATTATCTCTCACTTCATTTGCCTCATATTTCCCCGTAGAATTACCAGAAGGAACAGATGCTCTACCTTGTACACCATGCTCTGTAAATAAATCGACTTCTAAGCTTGGAATCCCTCTTGAATCCAGTATTTGCCTTGCTACAATTTGTGCTATTCTGCCCATAAAATTTGAAATTTACTATACATTTATTCCTAAATAATATCTAAACTTTTAAGTACCAGATATTACTAAATTTAAAGAAGTAAGTTAGCAAAAAAATCAAACAATGCCAAATTACGATTACAAGCTTATTTTATGAAGATGCTGTACGCAATAATAAGAATAACAATTGAAATAATTCATCTAAGGGATTGTTGGAAAGGAAAAAACACACAAATTGATGATAAATCGT
The DNA here is from genome assembly GCA_030632545.1 of Bacteroidales bacterium. Lineage (GTDB taxonomy): Bacteria > Bacteroidota > Bacteroidia > Bacteroidales > DYOH01 > DYOH01. The sequence continues at coordinate 2,803 of DAOVUO010000381.1, read as the reverse complement.
GACATAAAGTAGAAAGTAGCAGTTAAAAAACAGAAAAATTATGAATGCATAAAATAAGGTTGCCCGCTTTTACTTTTCACTATTTTTTTTTGGTTTCAAAAATAAATGAAAAACTAGTATTTCACTATTTTTTCTGATACAACGGTGTTTTTTGTAAATATTTTCAAAAAATGCACTCCTAAAGTTAGGGAATTAATATCTATATAGATTAGATTTAAATCCTCAATTTCTATTCTCTTTTCTAAAATTCCATGTACAGAGTATAATTCAACTATTTGAATTAACTGATTTTTTGATTCTATTTTGAACTCACCATTTGTAGGATTAGGATAAATAGAAATATTACTAAATAATAAATTATCAATAGAATTTACTCCTTTTTTAAGTTCAAAGTTTATTTCTACAGATTCAAATTCACTAAGTACTACATTATATATAGTATCGTGCAAATAACCATCTGCCTTTGCCACAATGTTATATTTATCAGGCAATGCAGGTCTAAAAAAGTTCCCATTTACATCACAGTTTACCTGCGAATTATCAAAATCATAATCGGCCAAATAAATTTCAGCCTCAATAGGCTCTTGTGTTTCAATGTCCAAAACATTACCAACAAATCCATATTGAGCTTGCCTCATAAAGGCTATAAACGAGCGATAATTATAATTCCAAAAATCAGGTAATTCATTAGCAACAGGCATTTTCACTTTTGATATCTCTACAGTTATTTCCTTACAATTTGCATAATAATTTGCATAATCCTGTCTCCCACCTGAAATAGTGTACCAATCGTAACCATTAGTAACACCATTCTCAAAATCAATCATATAATCACTAGCACTATATAAGTGTACTGTATCGGCATAAACTCTCGACACATATTCAAACCAAAGATTATCGGCATGCCTTTTATAATAAGTATCCCAAGGGTAATTTACTACCTCCTCGCCTCCATGAAAATTGGCAGCCATCACAAAATTTCTGCTCGCCATATAATCTATCATTATTTGAGTTTCTGGCTGGGTTGGATTTCCATCAGGATTTTGGCCATCATCTGGATCAGGAAAATTTCGATTTAAATCCACATTATTTGAATTAAAACGTGTTGCTCCATAAATATTTTCATTTCCAGCTCTATACGTTCCATCAGGGTTTGCCAATGGATTAATGAAAATTTCCATGTGATTAATCAATTCTATAATTTCGTCGCTTGAAGTATAATTTGTGAGTAAATAATCAATAAAACGCAACATAAGAACGTAGCCTGCTACTTCATCACCATGCATTGTTGATGTATAAAAAAATTCAGGCTCATTTTCATCAATATCAACATTATCAGAAATTTTCCCCACTAAAAGCAATCTTCCTTCTGGTGTATAGCCAATAGTATCAAGCTCAAAAATATCAGGATAATTTAACGAGAAATTATTCATCATTTCTAAATATTGTAAATAAGTTGGATAAACATCCCAAGAATATGCATTTTCTAAACTACTAGCCATTTTAGGCTGATGTAACATCGACGGCGGAATTTGAATTTCAAAGTCAATTCCTAATTCAACAATTTTTTTAAATGCTTTTGGGCTAGCATAGGCATAAAGCTCATTTTTAGAATTATCAAATTTATCAATAGATACAATTTTTGCTAAATCAACACTATTTTTCTTATTTTTTAATAAAAATTTCAAATATATTTCGTAATTTGTGTTTTGTATTTCAATTAATTTATCAATGTTAGCTTGAGCTAATAATAAAGTAGGAACGCTTATAATAATCAACAAAAAAACTAAAGCTTTATTTTTCAACATATTAATCATAAAAAAAGATAAATTAACAATTTATTAGCATGCAATAATTCTTCTCAAACAAGAATTATTCCTATTTTTGAAAAAGAATTATTAAACAAAATAAGAATCAATTTAGAAAAAGCAAAACAAATAGTAGTTAATTTAAAAATCAAACAAAATGAAAAAAAACAAATTTTTACTAATTGGGGACAAATTCCCTAAAATGAAAGTACAAACTACACATGGGCAAGTAAGTTTACCAGGTGATTATAAAGGTAAATGGTTAGTGCTTTTTAGTCATCCAGCCGACTTTACGCCTGTATGTACAACTGAATTTATTGCGTTTGCAAAAAGGAAAGACCAATTTGAAGCCATAAATACTGAACTTTTAGGTTTATCAATTGATCAAGTTTTCTCTCACATCAAGTGGGATGAGTGGATTGAAGAAAAAATGAATGTTGAAATTCCATTTCCTATAATTGCTGATGCTGATGGTGCTGTTGCTGGCAGACTAGGAATGATTCATCCTGGTAAAGGTTCACAAACAGTTAGGGCGGTATTCCTAATCGACCCCAAAGGTTTCACTCGCTTAATTCTTTATTATCCACAAGAAATTGGCAGAAATATGGATGAAATTATTCGTTGCGTAAAAGCCCTACAAATTTCGGACGAAAAAGGGGTTGCAACTCCTGCAAATTGGCCAAACAACGAAATTTTAGGCGATAGATTAATTGTTCCACCTGCAAAAACTCGTCAGGATGCAAAAGCCCGATTAAAAGATAAAACTATTGAATGTTATGATTGGTGGTTTTGTCATAAAGAAAATGAGGAAAACAAGGAAAAGAAAGAAAAAAAATAAAACAGTATAATAATTATTGTTGAATACAATTTTTCAAAGAAGCTTTTATCAATATTTCCCCGAACATCGGGAAACTATTGATAAAAGCTTGAAAATAAAAAACTCGCAGTATAAATACGGCGAGTTTTTTATTTATAATCATACAGTTTGAATGGTT
>DAOVUO010000231.1 GCA_030632545.1 Bacteroidales bacterium | reverse complement strand
TTTCAATTTCTTTCGCTAAGGCAATTAAATTTGCTTTTCCTGTAGTTTTGTAGCTATGTCCGGCATGAATAGCAAAGCCTTTAAAATTAAGCTTTTTGGAGTTTTGAACAAAATTTACAAGTTCAATAATTTTTGAAATATTTTCAATTTCTATTCCTGTTCGGCCATAGCCTACATCAATTTTAATAAATATGTCAATTGTGTTTTGTAGCTGATTATTTAGGGTTTGCAAAACCGAACTATCTTCTGCAAATACCGAAAGTTTAATTTTTTCAGATAGAGAGTTAATCAAGTCAATTTCCAAAATATTTACAGGAAAAGCCACAAGAATATCTGTCCATTTATTTTCGGCAAAATATTCCGCCATTTTAAGCGAGGAAACAGCTATTTTAGTTATGCCGAATTTTCTGAAAAAATCACCAAAATAATTTGATTGATGTGTTTTAAAATGTGGTCGAAAGCTTGCATTTAATTGCTCGGCTTTATTTCGCATCCGCAAAATATTGCTTTCAACAATTTTTTCGTCAACCAAAAGTGTTGGGCGTACAATATTTAGTTTTTTAATAAACATATATATGGTTCTTTTCCAGCAAAAACTATCGGAACTTTCACTATCTTACTTTTGTCTATTTTGCTGTCAATAAGTTCTTTATAGTATTTATTTTTGTTTATTTGATTTACGGCTAATTTTATTTGGTCGTTAATTCGCTTATAAAAATCTGCATTATTTTCACTGTTTTTTTGTTTCTCAATTTGTTTTATTTCTATAACCACACCATTTTTGGTTTTATCATGCGGAATAAGCATAATATCGTATCTTCCATCGCCACTTTCCTTATTTGATTTTATAATATAATCATCTCCAATAATTGCTAGTAATCCTAAAATATAAGATTGATAAACGTATTCATTATTTTTTGCAGTATCGTAATAGCTAAATGTGTCGCCTATTATTTGCTTAAAACCATCTTCAAACTTTTCTACTTGATTGTTTATTAAATGATTTGCAGTTGTTTGCAATAAGGATTTTCTGATTTTAACATCAACATTTAACCATTTTAAAATAGTTTTTTGAAAAATAATTTTTAATTCGAAATTTGGTATCGCCAATTCGTATTCCCCAAAACGGATTTGTTTTTTTATAGTCAAATATCCACTATATGTTAATAATGTCCACAATAGTTCATTATCAGCGTCTAAATCTGTAAAAACAAAATTCTCTTCAATATCTTTTACAATCACTTCATTATTAATGAGTTTAAGTATGTTCTGTCTAGTAGCATCAGCCTCTTTTTTCTTAATTTCATTTTTAATTAACTCATTTGCACTTGTATTAGTCCAAAAAGTTTTAAATCCGTCTTCGGGGTGTAAAACATAATTTAGTATTGACCACGGATTGTAAATATCCTTTACTTTTCCAAATTTATACCCGTTATACCATTTTTTTATTTGCTTATACTCAGTTTTTACTTCAAAATCATTTATAATTTCTTTTACTTCCAGTTCAGTAAATCCAAATTTGTCAGAAAATTGATTGTCCAATATCGAGAAAACGCTTAAATTATTTAATCCAGAAAAAATACTTTCTTTTGATACCCTCAAAATTCCTGAAATAATTCCTTTGTAAAGATTAGCATTGTCTTTAAATGCTCCGCTCAATAAATTTCGCATAAATGGAACAACTTCATCATAAAATTTCTTATATCCCGATTGAATTGGTGTATCGTATTCGTCAATCAAAATTACTACTTTTTCTTTGTGGTATCTCTCTAAATATTCGCTTAATTGTTTTATACTATTTTGATAATCTGTATTTTTGGCTTTTTTATTTACAATTAAATTAAAGTCATTTTTCTCATATACCTCCAAAATATCATTTTTCAATAAATAGTTAAATCTTCGGTATAACTGTGTTATTTCGTTTGTTATTAATTCGTAACAATCATTCCAATTATTTGCTTTTGCATCTTTAAAGCTAAGGTTTATAACGGGATATTTTCCACAATGATTTTTTATATAATCTTCTGTTTCCCAGATTTTTAGATTTCCATATAATTTGTCGTTTTCAGGTTCATTTATATCAAAAAAGTACTCCAACATTGATAAATTCAATGTTTTTCCAAAACGACGAGGACGAGGAAATAATAATACACTTTTTTCAGTATCAATTACTTCTTTTATTAACAGACTTTTATCAACAAAATAGGCATCGCTTTTAATTATATTTTTGAAATCTGATTGTCCTAAATTTAATTTTTTTCTAGCTGCCATTTTATTTGCATTTTATTTAAAAAATCTAACTGCAAATTTACAAAAAATCTATCTAATCTTTTTTTATAACTATAAATCTAGTATTTATTATCTTTAAACCTAATAAATAGCATTTTTAGCCAAATAATTCTGTACATAGTCAAAAACACCAGATTCCAGCGTGTTAAATGAATTTTGATAGCCAATTTTTTTTAGTTTTTGCATATTAGCCTCTGTAAAATATTGGTATTTATCTCTAATATCTTCGGGTGTATCAATAAACTCAATATTTGGCTCTAAATCTAATGCTTTAAATGTATTTTCGGCTAAATCTCTGAATGAGCGAGCAGTTCCGCTTCCTAAATTGTAAATTCCAGAATTTTTTCTGTGATTTATAAACCAAAAAAGTACTTCAACCACATCTTTTACATACACAAAATCGCGCATTTGTTCGCCATCACCAAAATTAGGATTATGGGAGCGGAAAAGTTTCATTTTCCCAGTGGCTTTAATTTGATTAAATGTGTGAAATATTACTGATGCCATACGGCCTTTGTGGTATTCGTTTGGACCATAAACATTAAAAAACTTAAATCCTGCCCAGAAGTACGGCTTTTTTTCTTGAGCTAAAGCCCATTTATCAAAATCGTTTTTTGATTCACCATAAGGATTTAGCGGTTTTAGCTTTTCAATAATTTCGTGCTTATCATCATAGCCCAATTCGCCCATGCCATAAGTGGCTGCCGAACTTGCATAGAGTAGGGGTAGGCCATATTCTACACATTTTTGCCAGATTTGTTTACTATAATTCAAATTAAGCTCATCAAAAATGGAAACATCAAACTCAGTAGTATCAGTACGAGCACCTAAATGGATAATAAATTCAACAAATTTATTGTTTTCATCTAACCATTCAAAAAGCATGTTGCGTTCAACTAGATTTGTATATTTTTTATCCTGAAAATTTCGTTTTTTCTCTACTTTCGAAAAGTCATCAACCAGAATAATGTCGTTAAAACCTTCAGTGTTTAACTTTTTTACAAATGCACTTCCAATGAATCCTGCTGCGCCAGTTACTATAATCATTTTAATAAAGTTTTCACAATATTAATTAAATTTTGCAGTAAATGCACAAATTTAAGCTGATGATTTATTCGAGAGGCATTGTAGTTTTGTTTAAGTTTAACGTGATATAGGTTTAATTTCTAATGTATTGTTTAGTAACATGACTTTGAGCAAAATGTGAAAAAGGACAAATTGGAGCTGCTCTTTTATTTTCGTTTAATTTATTTTACAATAATAATTCTATTCCAAATATGGTTCTCATTATCTTGATATAATACTCCATTATACCAAATTTTTGTGTTAGTGGTTAATTGGCCAAAGCTCCATTCTGTTTTTATTGTATCAGTAATTTCATCAGTGAGTTTTAAATAAGTGATAGTTTCACCATATTTTAATCCATCTTTTTCATAAAGAAATTTTTCACTTGAAACATGAGTTAATATCCTCAATATCAAAGTATCATTTTGCTCATGTAAATATATGTCTCTTGGATATTCCGTGAGTATTGTTGAATCATATATTTCAATTTTTTTACCCTCGTCTAAATAGTATTGTTTTATATTATCAAAAATAAAACTACCTAGGGTGTTGGAATCAAGCATGTTTTGCCCTAATGAATTGAAATATATAGCATCGACGCCAGTGTCTAAATACACGTTTTCATTTTCTATTTCAATCTCAGTCTTTTCGCACGACAAAAGACTGAAAATAATTATAATTAAAATGTATTTTTTCATAATAATTTGGATTTAAGGATAAATGTTTACTATCATTTTTAGATTATTGTTAAAGTTATAAGAACTAGGATCAAAATTATTGTATAAATACCATGCGTTATAATCGCCATTCCAGCCCCAATTCATTCTGAAAAATGGTGAAGAATAAGTATATGTTTCATATTCGTATATAGTACCAGGATTGTGAATATTAGGTGTATTTTAATCGTTGGTAGCCTTCACATACCCATGCATGACCTCCTGCATTTATGTCTTCTCCTCTCATTATTACAGGATGTCCAATATTTAGCTGGCTAATTAAAGTAGTTGCATTATAATTAGTATATGAAGCATTCGTAGAATAACCAAATGTATTTTCGAGAACATCAATTATGTCCGATGTGTATGCTGAAGATCCTCCACAGTTGTAATTCATATCCACTGCATAGCCTATGTCAAGCATTAATTGCGCAATTTCTTCTGTGCCGTTTGTTGCAGCATTAAACCAAAATAGCCCTCCTACTGGCATTATATTCCAGTCGTAGGTATTTGGATATTCCCAATAGCACATAATTTGTGCTGTGGCAGTGGCTACACATCCTGTAGGTGCTCTACCATTATCTGTAGATTGACATCCTAAATCTTCACAAAAATCGTTGTATCTATCGCCTTGTCCCCAGAAAGTTGGTAATAATGGACCTACTTGTATTTCTACGCTGCCTGTATAAATTATTTCTTCATCACCTTCTGGTGGAGCTACAGCATCCCATATTTCTTTAACTTCTTTTTCCTCTTCAATATCTTCATTTATATATTTTTTTATTTTCTCTTTTCTCGAAGTTAGCCAAATTTTCAAACCAGGCGCTAGATTATTAATGTCAAATTGAGAGTTACCAGAATAAGCAAGAATTGGATATTCCTTTTTGGAGGCTGAATGAATTACATAGCCTTTTTTGTACACAATTATATAAAGTAAGGTGATACCATTATCTGAAATTGTATATACAGTATCTATTGATGAATTTGAATATTTTTTTATTTGCTTATCTTTAAAACTTGTTTTGTTTAAAAAGTTTTGCGCAATATTTATTGCTTTTTCTTTACTAACAAATTTGTTTGATGCTTTTTGATTTAAATATATTTCTTCTTTTTGGCATGCAGTAATTAATAATGATAATATAATAATAAGTATTATTTTTTTAATGTATTCCATGTTTATTTTGTTACTTGTAAGTATTATTAA